>CAZHEZ010000022.1:0-56522 GCA_964531315.1 uncultured Candidatus Obscuribacterales bacterium
CACAAGAAGTCCAGCCTCTATTTCGCACTTATCTCTTTTTGCATCACCTATGGTGTGCCTCCAGATCGTGTAAGTGCTGTCGACCCCTCCGGAAAATGCAGCGATGGTTGACCGATCTGTTCTGTCTGGTTGTGATTCCCTCTCCTGGTCGGCTGTGATTTCGGCAGGCGTATACTTTTCCGGCAGCCAGCAGTGCCAGGCTGCTTGAAATTCGGTCAGATTGCGCAGCAGAGAAGGTGATATTTCGCCGTGCACATGCAACTTAGTTGGCTGCTCCATAGCGACGAAAATGCACGCCACAAGAAATGGATCCATGCTCGGCGTCGTCATTGGCAATAGCTCTTCAGAGAATTCAAACCAGACGAAATGCGGCTCGGCTCCATCCCACTCCAACCGGGACGAAAGCCTAACCTTGCCGCCAAAATGCTTGGGGCCCTCTTTGTAGAGATGCATCATACGGCAGGCAACTTCTGGCCACTCCAGCGGGCTATTAGATTGGTTATTAGAGGTTTGCAATTCTGCCATCTATCTGGATCTGGCAATTTCGCTCAACAGTGTACTCCAAAAATGGGCACTCATTTCTCAGCTTCCGTCCCGTCATGAACCAAAGAAATTAATCGGCAATTAATCTTGTCGTGCCTAGTTAAAACCAACAGAACGCATACCCTCACATGTTTTTAGGACTTTCAGGCAAAATTCATCGGCAGCGAAACTTTTCCTTCTCACCTGTGTATTGAGGACAGACGGTCTCAAATACTTTGGGAGTTTAATGATGCATAGAATAACCGCCGCCACTTTATCTTTGCTTTTGGCATCCTTTATATGCCAGTCAGATGCTCAAGCCCGCGGCTTTGGAGTAAGGGGGGCCAATGGAGCTGCAGGCGGATTCTCGCGTGCAGGGCAATACGGAAAGTCTGCAGGATTTGGGGGTGTTCGCTACGGAAAGGGAGCCGCAGGGGCAGCTGGAGGATCATTTGCAGGACCAAATGGCGGCACCTTCAAAGGAGCAGGGGGCGGTTTTGTCACTCCCAATGCCGGAGCCCTGGGCGGAGCCTTTAAAGGAACTGGACCAAATGGTGGCTCATATAGGGGCGGCGGCGGCGCAGCCTGGAAGAAAGGCGTGGGCGGCGTCGAGCAGACCGGATTCAGTGGCACCGCCGGTAATGGCAATGCCTATTCCGGCTACACTAAAGGTGCCTACAATGCTCAAACAGGACAGGGCACCTACAACAGCGGCAAATCATATACAAATGCCCAAACAGGGCAGCAATATGGTTATAACCAGAATACACAATTCACGAAAGGGCAGGGCGGCGAAACCACGATAGACACTCAGACCAAGGGAGACTATCAGGTGGACTGGCAAAAAGGACAGAAGCCGACGGTGACACAAACTTCGCCATCCACAGGCAGCACCGCAACCAATGCGAATGCTGCGACTTCAGCTTATTCAGCGCCCACAGCATCTTCCATGCCGCAAACATACGCAGCCCCGGTCAGCTATCCAACCAGCTCTGCCGCATATGCAGCACCGTCCACCAGTTCCACATACGCGACGACAACGCCCACAACTGCTACGAGCACGACCTATGCTCCGCCTTCCGCTTATACAGCGCAGCCTGACTATTCCACCACGCCATCCTATATGCCGGTTCCGGTGCCAGTGCCGATACCTGTCTCCCAAACGGCCAACTCGAGTCAAGCAAATGCTCAAATGCAGGCTCCACTCACGGCAGCCGGAGGCGGCAGAATGTGGCAGCAATTTAGGCAAATGCGCAGGTTAAGGCAGCAGGAAATGCAACAACAAAAGCAGCAGCAACAAATTCAGCAATAATCACAGGCAAGGCAATAGGTGCGGATTTTAAATTCGTCCTTCGCCCCCTTGACAGCCGTCTTCAGATTGTGCATTATGATGGTTCCCATTGCCATAACAATTACTACGGAGCTATCAACTTATACGCCTTTGCGCGTGCTTAACGCACGACTGCGAGGTTATACGTGTGTCTGTCTGTGACTGAAGCGCACCGCCTTACGCTTATCGTCGCGCACCACCATTAGTACTGCGTAGTATTTATAAGACTCCTTTCGCGCACGCTTTGCTGCGGTCGCGAACTGTTTGACCATCGGGTGATTTATCACCTGAGCAAGATACTCGCTATACCCCTTGCACAATCTACATACTCCTCAGTAAGGTCGCTCACGCGCCTTGCAATATTCAACTATTCCCGCGCAGTAAGGCTGTTCATACGTCTTACACAATGCACATACTTTCGCGCAGTAAGGCTGCTCATGCACCTTGCGCAATTACTATCGAGCATTTTCGACTCTCTCTCCTCCCTCGCCACAGAGGTAAATCGCCTTGCCTCCTATTGCTATTGAAAGCACACAAGAACGCACCTCCAGCGCATATCGTCCAGCCAACCTCAACAATGTAGATACCCTCGGCTTGTATCATGAAATGCCCAGGGGAAATGGACTTTCGACCTACAATGCAAGTATGTTTTCCAAAGACGGATCAATAAACTTTGGAGATCTGAAAGATTTATATGGTGGCAACGATTTCTCTCCTGACCGTATGAATAGAGGGTTCGCCACAATACAATCGGACGGCCGATTGCCGGTCATAAACGCATCCGACTGCGACCGCACACAAAATGGTGAAGTCCGGGGTCTTCAACGTAACACAACAAAGCAATTCGGCGATATCGACAAGGAAATCCAGGCGATATCGGCACTGCCGCAAGACGCCAACACCGAAACTATGCTGTCCCAACTGATCGGACAACAAGGGCAATTGCAAAACTTTGAGCAAGGAGCTCTTCACGGTGGCACCGGTAACATAGGTGACTTTGGCTGCGAGCAGCAAGGGCTTGCAGGCACCGAACGTAGCCTAACCAGCCAGATGGGAATCCTTGCCGACGAGATTCAAGCACTGGCGTCCATGTCGCAAGACGGTAATACGGAATCTATGATATCGCAACTGATTGCCCTGCAGCAGCAAATCATCAATCTGGAAGCAGGCATCCTCGGCAATGGCAGCTCTCCCGACAATCCCTGTCCCGGCTCAGGCGGCGATATTCCTGTACTACCGCCCAGCGATGGTGGCGGCGACGTGCCACCACCCAACCCAAATCCAAATCCAAATCCAAATCCGAACCCTAATCCTAATCCTGGTACCGGCACTGACATGTCTTCTATTTTTACTGCAGGAGATTCCAGCGTCTCCTCTGCACAAATGCAGCACGCGATAGACATAGCAAATGCACTGCCCGAGGACATGAAACAAGCATTGCTTGCCAACCATGTGAATATGGAAGTAGATGCCGGTTTCCAGGGAGGTGCCGAAGGTACGAATGACGGCACTTCCGGTCAGTTCTATGCAGACAGCGGCATGCCCGACCAATCAGAAGTGCATGAGCTCTATGAAATGTATGGTCAAATAAGCAACGACGGACCGGGCAGTTGGAGCGATGCACAAGCCTTACAACTCGCAGACAACGGCATGCCGCATAGCCTGAGCGAAGGTGATCTAAATGACACAGTCGGAAACTATCAAGGTGATGGCGATCATATGAGCAACGCCTTCGTATCAGACTTCTTTAAACAGCACCCCGATCTCTATCAGGATTCATTCGGCGGAAGCATTTTGTCACAAACAGACCAGGATGATCCGGCGCTTGAGGCCTATATCGCACAGGCACAAGGTTTGGCCTGAATGCGATAACCCATTAGAAAATCATCGGGGTGCCCACTGCTGTTTCTAAATCAGCCCAGGCATTTTGATAATCCACTACCGTATCAAAATAAGATTTCATCGTACTGATAAAGGCCTGCTGCCCTACGATTGCATCGCCAATGTCACCTTTGCCGCCTTCATATCTCAGCTGTGCAAATTGAGAGACCCTTTTGGCATCAGGCAATAGATGGTGCTGAAAAAGTTTGATGTTGTGCCGAGCTGTAACCAGGCTTTCATAGGCAAGATAGACATCTCTTTTTACCAATGTCCTGGTCCTTTCGATTGCATTCAAAGACTGAGCCAACTCTGATTTGGCTTGGGCAATTTCACCCTGGCGGCGATATAAAATGGGCACATCCACGTTGACGTTCATATAGGCTCCAAACTGCTGAGGAACCGCAGGCTTGTTATGCGCGTAAGTGCTGTAAGCAAGTCCCGAGCCCAACAATAAATCAGGAACCGCTTTGCGTCTTTCCAGACTGAGGGCCCTGCGATCGACAACAGTTTTCTGTTTCGCCACCAGTAAGTCCGGACGCTTTTCAAAAGCACTTGCCACCAGCTCCTCAAGCGTGGGAATAGGAGCATTCGGACCGGGCACCAGAGAGGTCTTTTCGGCAGCCAATCGAAACAGTCCATTGTCGTCTACATCAAGATCTCGCTCGAGCGGCAAGCCAAACATGTAGTCCAACTTGATACACGCTTGCCTTAATCTTGTATATGCGGTGCGCTCAAGCGCATAGTATTGATCTAAGGCCAGTTGTGCTTGCAGTTCTTCACCGGGAGCAGCTACTTTGTTGCGCGCCCGCAAATGAGCCAGCTGGACAAATTTTGCTATTACCGCCCGTTGGTCCTCAATCAAGGTGACATTGGATTCGGCAGCCGCCGCTTCAGCATAAGTCCTGCGCACTTCCGAGCGAACGTCGAATCTCAGATCCGCCAGTTGACGCACGGCGAGCTCATAGTTTTCCTTTGCATATTTCAGCCTGGCTCGCCGTTTTCCGGCCGTTTCGAATAGCTGGTTGATGCCAACCTGTTGGGTGTTACCCGCTATTACACCGGTGTACGCATCTCCCCAACCGAACTGTCCGGCCAACTGAGGGTTTGGTCGAGCACCGGCAATCCTGATTTCAGCTTTGGCAATTTCCAGATTCTTGAGGGCGACGATTATATTTGGATGTTTGGAATTAGCTTCCTCGAAAGCACTGGAAAGGCTGATAGCAAAGCGATTGACGGGACGATTGGGTCGATCGGACGGGTTCGATTCCATGGGATTTTCATATTCGTCTCCTGTCGTCGGAGCAGTCACACTTTGATTGCTGTCTACCGCCAGGCTGGGTTGGCAACAGGATACGAACACATAAAACGTGCTCGAAAATACCATCAAAGCAGATAAGGAAGAGAATACTCTGTATATATTCATTAGCCAGAAGGCACGGGGCTCCCCCATTTTTAGCATGCGTTTGTTATGGAATTGCGATGAATCATGTTCTAATTGAATAACCTGGGATACCTTGTTCATCAATTTGACATTCACATTTATGATGGAACAGATTGGCAAGACATATGTAGAGTTAGGAGCAGACGCCCTCAGCGTTGACACAACACCATCCTCTTCAAGTTGAAACTTCAAACTATTTTCCAGAAGGGGCTCGTATTAGCGGGCTTAGTCCTCGTCTTTGAGCTAATTCTTATGCTTTTGGCCGGTGCGCTCTTATACCACGCCGATGAAGTTGCAAAAAATGAGCACAAAGCTTCTGAGTTAGTTGCACAGCTCAATCGCTTGATGATGCAGGGCCAACGAGCCACTGCGGCTACCATCGATTACATTTTTCTGCATCAGAAGAGTGAAGAATTCACAGACACTGTAATAGAAGATTTTCGCAAGTTAGAGGAACTTACGAAAGACGATCAGGAAACACTCGTTATGGTGCGAGACTCTGAAAGAACCTACCGCAAGGCTGGGGAACTGATGTACAAGCTCATGAGAGCCTCAGAAACACACGATCCCGAGTTTAACTTTCTGTTTTTAAAACTGGGTCAGCTCACACATATTACCGGCCGACAGATGCAAGCTTTGCTGACCAGATGCGAAATGCTCAAACAAAAGAGGTCTGAGGAAACTGCGCATACTCGGCAAATGCTCACATATATTCTGTCTGCATTTGCTGTTTTAAATGTCTTTGTCGTAGTAGGACTTGTTGTCAAATTCGCACACCATGTTACAAAACGGCTTGCAAATCTGCGTGAAAACAGCATGCGCTTCGCCGCCGGTCAACCCCTTTTGCCTGCCGAAAGGGAGGGGGATGAAATCGCCGATCTAGATCTTGCAATGCACCAGATGGCACAGGTGCTGCAGGATGCAACACGAAGAGAGCGGGCAGTTTTGGAAAACGCGTCCGATTTGATTTGCAGCATCACTGCAGAAGGAACTTTCGCGAGCACCAATCCGGCTGTAATGAAAATTTTAGGATACACACAAGACGACTTGCTGGGCAAGCGCTATGTCGAAGTCATTGCTGATGAGAGCAAAGAGGTTACACGCACCTGCTTTGATGAAGTGATGAAAAGTCATGGACATACCGAAATTGAAAACCGGTTGGTGCGTAAAGATAAATCAGAGATTGATGCTGTTTGGTCCGTGCAGTGGTCTCAAGAAGACCGCACACTTTTCTGTGTTGTTCACGACATTACGCAACGAAAAGAGATGGAGCGAATCAAGCGCGCCTTCCTGGAAATGGTCAGCCACGATTTGCGCTCTCCTCTTACTTCAATACAGGCCTCAGTAGAAATGGTCGCCAGTGGAATGTACGGAGAATTCCCCGAACGAAGCAAAAATACGCTTACGCAAATCACCGGCAATATCGGTCGTCTAATTGCCCTGGTCAATGGACTTCTTAGTCTTGAAAAAATGGAAAGCGGAAATATGCAGCTGCAGTGCTCTGAGATCCGTGCTTCAAACATATTAGAACCTTCCATACATTCGCTTCAAGGAATGGCGCGCAAACGGCGCATTGAACTGATTGTCGAAAATGAGGGTGACCCCAGTTTTTACGGCGATGAAGACAGACTCGTGCAGGTGCTGGTCAATCTTTTATCCAACGCCATCAAGTTTTCACCCGATCGCACATACATCACAATCGTCGTCAAAGAAGGAACCGATTTTGTGGAAGTGCAAGTAAATGACCAGGGTCGTGGCATTCCAGAGGATAAAAGAGAATCTGTTTTCGAACGCTTCAAACAGGTGGACCGCACTGATGACACAAAAAAGGGTGGCATTGGTCTGGGTCTACCCATCTGCAAAGCAATCGTAGAACAACATGGCGGCACAATCGGTGCTGATACCGCCGAAGGTGGGGGCTGCAAGATGTGCTTCAGACTGCCAAAATCTGGTCCACTTGTTCAAATCGAAGAATTTGCTGAAAAATAGCAATTTACTCTTCCTGCGTCTAAAATAGCTTCCTGGAAGTTCGGAATCAGGAGAAGCATATGGTCACTCTAAAAGACGCGAAAGCAATCATTGAAGCTGCCGAGAAAAAAGCAGAAGCCATTGGTCAGCCAATGAATATCGCAGTAGCGGACGCAGGCGGCAATCTGGTTGCGCATGTTCGCATGGACGGCGCCTGGCTGGGCAGTATCGACATTTCGATAAAGAAAGCATTCACGTCACGAGCTTTCGATATCTCAACGAAGGATTTAGCCGCATACTGCCAACCTGGCAAGGACTTCTACGGCTTAAACACCTCCAATGACGGCAAGATCATGATCTTTGCCGGCGGTATTCCGCTAAAACGCGATGGAAAAGTAGTAGGTGCAGTCGGCGTCAGCGGGGGCTCCGGAGAACAAGATCACTCGGTTGCCGAAGCAGGCGCGTCCGCGTTCAAATAAGACAAACATATTGGCGTCCGTCTGATCTACGTTGCGGCATGCACATTCTCGTCTGCACAGCAGTCCTCATTTTGCGAGTCCAGGAATTCTCCGTGGGCTAACATTACCTGCTGCAATAGCCTTTTCCTCAGGTCTGCTGCATCGGCAAAGGCAAGCCGCAGCGGACCTGTAAGCCCCAAGGCGTCGGATTTACCGGGTAAAGATGAAAGTACCTCATCCTGCCACTTGCGATGATATCTGCATTCGTCCTTAGCCAACTCAATTATGTATGCAAGTTCTTGCCTGCAAACGTTTTCTGATGATTCACGGGATTTTGCCACCGTGTCGGCAATCCACCTGGAATACATTTCAAAGACTGTCTTTGCGCCAAGGACGACATATGCCGCCAATTCATATTTTTCTTGCTTCACCAAACGACCGACGAGCCCTTTCGATGCCCACTGCCTTTCCGCCATGTTACACCTGCTTGGCCCACTGAATTTTTCTGCCCCGGAAATTATCCCGGTTACTAATTTCCCACACCCTAGTATGCCGCGAGGCATTGCCCTAGTAACTCCCTTATTCGAGTGTCAAACCAGTCAATTCGACTCCCTATACCGCGGGATTAACTGTGTTAATATTGAGCCGCCTTAAATGCAAGAGAGCGCATGCATTTGACAGACCCAGAATCAAACGATCTCAAATTATTTGATGGCGAAAACACCATTAGCAGTGGTTCGGGGACGGCAGCAGCTGAATTCAAAGAGCGACAATCTCTGGGCGGACGCTATCAGGTAATTTCCTGCCTCGGAAAAGGCGGCATGGGACTTGTCTATCGCGTCAATCAGATCTTCTTGAACAAAGAGTTTGCGCTGAAGACAATTGAAAAAAACTGCCTGTCCGATGTGGCCATCCGCAGATTTCAGAGAGAAGCGCGAACGACCTTTGCTCTCGACCATCCCAATATCGTCGCTGTAAATGACTTCGGAGTCCTGGACGATCAGACTCCTTTTCTGGTTATGGAACTGGTGGCCGGTGAGACCCTGGGCGAACGCCTGAAGAAAACGGGCAGTCTTACAGTGGAACAGGCAATTCCGATTTTCGTGCAAGTCTGTTTTGGATTGGCGTATGCGCACGACTCCGGTGTTGTGCATCGCGACATCAAACCAAATAACATCATGCTTCTCAAAGGGCTGCCACTAGGATCAGAAGGCAGCGTAAAAATACTGGATTTCGGTATCGCCAAATTTACGGCGCATGAAGAGGGCGAAATGCAGGCGCTTACTCGCACCGGAGAAATATTTGGCAGTCCTCTCTATATGAGTCCGGAGCAATGCAGCGGTTTCAGCGTCGATCATCGCTCTGATATTTATTCGCTCGGTTGCGTACTTTTCGAAGCGCTCACCGGCACACCTCCATTCATTGGAGAAAATGCGCTGGCGACGATGATGAAACATCAAGGAGACCGCGCGCCGACCCTGAAAGAAGCTTCAATGGGGACAGAATTTCCTCAAGCAATCGAGCAAATTGTGGCCACTATGTTGGCAAAATCTCCTGAGGCGAGATACAACAATCTAGGCATTGTTGCTCACGATCTCGATGCGTTGAGACGCGGTGATTCAATCTCGCCATTCAATCCTGCGCGAACGATTCCTAAGAAAGAGGCAGCGACAATCACGCTGGCGAAAGTTCATTTCTATGCACTGATAATTGGTACAGCTTTGCTTTCCACAACTGTATCTGGTTTTCTCGGTTATACACTTCATACTGCAGATGAAAGCAAAATAGAGCAACCAAATGAAGAAAAGCCCTTAGCAGCGCAGTCAAAGCTTACCGAAAACGCCAAGCCGGGAGAAAACCTTGAAGAACTGCTGGTGATCCCCGCCCTAACACCGCAGGAACTTCAGTTGCGGTTTCCCACTAAAGACAAAAGCTTATCAGTAAGCTACAAAACCATTAACGACAATGTATTTGATGTAATTGCTGCCGCATCTTGGATTGAAGATCTATCGCTGAACAATTCAATATTCAAGAACGAAAATCTTGCTAAACTCTCCGCGCTCAAAAAACTCAAGGAGATCGACCTTAGTGGATCGAGTTTAAACGACATTGGCGCGGAAGGTATTGCCCAGTGCCAGGAATTGATAGGAATCAACGCGGCAGCCACTCATCTCTCAGAAAAAGGACTGAGAACGCTTGCCTCTATGAAAAAACTGCACCTGTTGACGTTGTCGAATACAGGTTTGTCCGCCCGGGAGCTGGTGGCACTTGCCAAAAGTACAACGCTGTACAATCTAAACATCGAGGGTCTAAAGCTACCAGAATCAGATATGTTGTACATCCGCACAATACCCGAGCTTACGACAATCGGGTTGAATAAAACCAATGTGACGGTCAGGGGCGTTGAGGAGCTGTGCAAAAACAAAAACGTCAGGACAATATGGCTTCAGAATTGTCCGAACATTAGCGCGAAGGAGCTCATTGATTTGAAATCCAAATACAAGCGAGTTGATTTCAGATAACCTACTGCATGTTCTTCAACTGGCGATAAGCATAATAGAGATGAACATCATCCTTCTCAGTCGGTTTCAAATTAGTCGCGATAAAACGAATAGTGTTGCCCTCCAGTTTAGGCGGGCAAGGTCCATCGTAAATCACAGTACCGGCAGGCAAAGTCGACCACTTCAATTCATAGAATTTTTTGACCGGCAAAGAACTTAACGCCTTCAGTTTAATCGGCGCACCGATCACGGCCGGATCGAAATTGACGACGACTTCAGCACGTCCTATTGGTCCATGCCAGGAAGCGCCAGTATGCAAAACGTAAGACGTTTGTTGGTACATACCATTTTCATTGGTCACTTGCGCGCCCGGTGGCACCGTATAAACATCGCGGATCGCGCAATCTTTATTTGCCTTAAAAGTGACATTCTTCGCGTGCCAAAATAGTGTGCGGTCATCGGTGGGCACAAGTTCTGTCGGCACCTTCTTACCATCAACCCAGGAGTCGTATGACAGAAATGTCGCTTTTAGATCCTTGCCTTTGGGTCTTACGTCTTCACCCTGATACGGTTCCATCGACCCCTCTCCGCGATCGGGAAATCCAACGCGCACAGTGCAGTCTGGTCCGCTGTTGTGGAAAAGAAACCGGCAGTCGACTTTGATCTTTTCTTTGCCAATGTCCAAAGTAACGACTTCGTTTTTCATTGCCACAGAAGCATGCCCTTTGAGCAAATGCGGCGAACCGCCAAAAGAGATGCCACCATCATCGGCTCGGGATGCCGAAGCAATAGCTGCCAAAAGAAGGCCGCTCAATGCGGTTTTTAAAAACCTTGTTTTATTCATTTCAAACACCGCGATCTACGATCTGGCGGGCTCGAGTACATTCAATGCCGCAACAGCATGCCCATCGAGATAAGTTTCCAGCTGATCCAACGAAAACTGAACACCCGAGTAGAATTCGCCGAAGTCTCCATACTTCGCGCTCGCTTCGTCAAATCGCATTTCATAAATGAGCTTTTTGAAAATGAGCGGATCGTCGGCATAAAGGTCGACTCCCCATTCAAAATCATCAAAACCAATCGAGCCGGAAATTACTTGGGTCACCAATCCGTGATAGGTGCGTCCGATTTTTCCATGTTCCAGCATCAAGCGCGCCCGATCGGCAAACGGCAGCATGTACCAATTAACATCCTCGCCCCGCTTCTTATCCATCGGGTAGAAACAAACGAAACGACGCTGCGGAATGCGAGCCCACAAACGACCGGCATTATGGGGAACCTGCGCCTGAGCCTGCACCATTTCGTCAAACGCCTGAATCCATTCTTGTGAGTTCGGTTTCAGGTTTTGCTCAGCCAGAGAAGCATGTATTTTGCCGGTGGCATCATAAAGCCCCAGCTCCAGAACCGAGACGTAAGACAACTCAGGAGTCAGATATTCAGATAGATTAAGCTTGTCAACAACCGTCTGAGCGTGAGCCAGCCCTTCATAGTCCTTACTGTAATGAGTGAGCATCAGGTCCGCTTTGTGCCCGACCATATGGGCGAACCCAATGTCGGTGTTTTCGTCATTCTTGAGCGGCTCGAACGCGTTTTGAGCCTCACAGATAATCTGCTTGCGGTCTTCTTCGGGGAGCAAATCCCAGCCCAGGCGGTCGAATGCGAACATTCGGTGAAGGATCCACCAGCTGTCCAGTGATTCGGGAACTTCGGGATGGCGCATAGATTATGGCTCCTTGCAACTGCTTTTAAACGCTAATAGAGTAGCGCAAGCAGCTTGGCAAGGGCGAAGATGCTAAGCAAGTCTTTGTGATTCGCAACCTAGTGCGGCTCAAACCTGGTGAGACTCAAACCTTCTGTGAGCGATCTTTTCACTCCAGAATGCTTCATTGAGCTCCGGAATATAAGCGTGCAATGTCTCTTTCATGCGCTCGACTTTCTGTTTCAATACCGCATCTGCTGATGCTCGTTGCATAACATGATCGTACGAGACCATTAGATGACAAAATACCTCCGCCTTATCTTCTGATGCCGAATATCTTGCATAGTCAGTTATGAATCCTGGTATTGTCGATTCATGAGTAGACATCCTCTTATAAGGATCATCGAATTCGCGCGGCATGATCTCTTGCGGGTTTCTTCCCATTAGTCTGTGCAGTTCGGCAGCAGCATCAAATTCATATTTGAAATCATCACCTTGAATGCGCGTCCAATCCGCATCGACAAATCCGTTCCAGGTGTCGCGAAAGTCTATCGCATGATAAAGCTCGTGATGAAGAGTACGGCGCCCATATAGATCGTTGGCATGAAAGCCGGAAACATCAATAAAAAGCGTATCAACATAATGAAGCCCGACTTTGAGTGTTCCACCCGCACGTTTCTTACTGACGACAAGGTTGGTGCAAAGAATTACTTGTTCGATCCTGGTCTTTTCAATGGCTTGTCTGGGATATATCGATAATTCTTCGACAATAATGCTTCGTGCGGCATCCAAATACGCTTGCGTGGGCTGGTCGTACGAGAAATCGACGCAATCCAATTTGTCGTCGGTGACAAATTTCAATCCGTATTCTTTGCCGAGTTTGAGCAAATCAGGATCAGATGTTTCAGCCGGTTGAAGTTCGTATACTCCCAGCATTTTTGCAAAACATCTTTCTGCAGCAATGCTCAAATTGCGAAATGATTCCATACTTGCTCATTTATCCGTTAGATCGAAAAACTTTAGCATCAATGGTGTGTCGACTCAATCGGTCCACCCATCAGATTCTCATCACTCATCAACTTCAAGAGTGGGCACGTGTGCGCTCCCATTCCTGTTCCCACCCAGGTGAGATCAGTATGGGCGACGGCGAAGTCTAAATTGGCTTCATAGACCCAATTGATTCCAACTTGAGGAGCATGCTTAGCCATCTGTGCGTCAAAATATTTTTTCATCTGGTTCGACCAGGGATGGCATGTATGATCTGCCATTTTTATTTTTCGCAGATTGGGCATCTTAACGAGAGACTTCCAAACCTCCGGGGAAACATAGGATTTCGAAATATCCAGATACTCCAAATTCTTGAGCTTGGATAGAGTCTCTACGCCCTTATCGGTTAATTTGCTCCAGGCAAGATCAAGAATTTTGAGGTGATCTGTTTTTACCAAAGGAATCATGTCCTCATCTTTCAATTCGCAATTTACCAGCATAAGTTGACGAAGCTCCGGCATTTCCGGCATTTTTTCAATGATCGCCTTGCCATCATCGACACCGGACAGATCAACACATTGCAGACTCTTGAGTGGTGCGTATTTCAGAGCTTCCTTTGCAGATATTTCCGTGAAGCCGAGATCCAAGTAAAGGAGATTGGTCAGTTTCGAAAGAATATGAACGTCGCGATTCGAAAATTCGGTATCAAATAGGTTGAGTCCCTTGAGTTGCGTCATAGTGCCGATCTTTTCAAAAAACGCCGGTGTGACATTCTTATTCGTATCGAAATCAAAAACAACCAGTTCGCCCGGTTTGAATTTATCCAACAGCTGAGGATTTTTCACAAGACTGTCGCTTGGCACCAGCCCCAGTTGCAGATCTTTCGGAACAGATACTTTACCGGTGGCAGCGTGAGTTTGTCCGTCGGCGGCAATAAGCTGTCCCAATGAAGTTGCAGCAGGGAATTGAAAAACGCGTTTGTCGACTGCAATTTGAGACCATTGCTTACTGCTCGATACTTCCGCTTCGTTTTTGGGATCTAGTTTCGCTGCAAGAGGCATTACAGCTGCATCGGTTTGCTTGCTTGCATGCGGTAAAAAATAGCCGGACGCTATACCGACAACGCCTGTGCAGGCAGCAATACCTAAAACCGTTGCCATTCCAAAAGATTTCGATTCGACCTGAGCCGTTTGCTGGGCGCCGTCCCGGCGCGAACGTTTGACTGCAGCTTCAGCCCTCGAAGAAGTCTGCGCTTGATCTTCATCGTCATTAAAACTGCGTTCGACATGGATGAGATCGCGTGCCAGTTGGTCGGCTGACTGGTAGCGGCGCTGAGGGTCCTTTTCCAGCAATCTGGCGACCACATGTTCCAGTCCCGGCGGAAACTGCATTCCCAGGGAGGCTTCCTTCAGCGAGGCCTGGGTTTCCGATTGGTGCTTCATCATGGTCGATAGTGCGGACTCACCCATAAAAGGCGGCGCGCTGGTCAGCGCTTCATAGAAAACGCATCCCAGTGAATAAAGATCGCTTCTGTGGTCTACAGCCACACCAGTGCACTGCTCGGGGCTCATATATAGAGGGCTGCCGAAGATTTCGCCGGTTTTGGTCAGGGTCTGCTGGTTGAATTCGTCCACCCCGGTTAATTTGGCGATGCCAAAATCGACTACTTTAACGACTTCCGCGTCGGATTCAGCTCTTTTGCCGACCAGCATTATGTTGCTGGGTTTGAGGTCTCTATGAATGACACGGCTTTCGTGAGCGTAGCCGATGGCAAAAGCCACTTGAATAAAGATTTTTATGGCCCGCTCTACCGGCAGATGCCCCAGGTGTTTTATTTCATCAGCCAGGGTTACCCCTTCCACCAGTTCCATCAGGAAAAACGGCTGGCCGCCAGGTAAAAGCCCAAATTCATAAACTTTGAGCAGATTGGCATGATCGAGCATATGCGCGGCTTTTGCTTCGTTTTGGAAACGCTTCCACCCGGCATCGACGGCCTGATATTTATTGAGACACTTGAGGGCGAACTGGCGGTTCATCAAAAGGTGTTCGACTCGATAGACGCTGCCCATGCCTCCCTCGCCCAGCAGCTCGATAATCTTGAATTTTTCAAGCACAGTGACGCCCGGTGCCAGACGCACGGAAGGCTCCGAAGGCAGGGACAGCGTCGTATCGCCCTGGTACACAGGACGTTTCGGGCGATCATCGCCCGAAGATTCCGCTTCCGCATCGTTTAATGTGTTGACCAAAGTCAGACCTAAAGGCAGCACCGTCGACCTTACTCCAGTATAAGCGCCCGTGAGCCTCTGCCAAGTCTGGCTTGATCTGCAATCTCAGCTGCAGAAAGTCTCCCAAAACCTTTATCTGGTTTTGGGAGAACATCTCTATTTCGGCTTGCAGCCTCTTTATCAGTCCAGCTAAGCGTTTAGCCGCCGGGATCTCCGAGTGGATCTTGACTGGCTGGGCGAACATTTCCAGAACCCTGGTCAGCAGGATCGCCATATGAATCTCGGCTGGACGGAAGCACCGATCGATCACCATTGTTTTGCCCGAACTGGCCAAAAAGATTCTCGATGCCGCTAATCAGTCCACCTGGATCGTTGGAAGGCTGATGGGGCGTATCGGGATTATCATAAATCGCCTGTTTAACACTATCTAGAAGAGAAAGTAGGTTCATGAATATTACTCCTAAAGGGGATGTTTGCCGAGGCCGGCTAGACTGCGTCCGTTTGTACGTCCTTCATATCCCTGAAAATCCTGATATTGAGACGCTTCCGCAATAGGTACCTGAATACCTTCACTGGGTGCAGTTACCCAATGCACTCTGCCTCCTTGCTCCCTGTAGTAGACACGGCCATTCTTGGACAAGTAATACTGTGGCTCTGAAGCATTACCGCTTTTCTGGGCTTGCTGATTTTTCCTATACATGTAATAGAGTGCTGCAGCACCAGCCAATAGAGCTACTTTCTTTCCAGTTGACATACCTCTGTGCGGCTGCGCGGTCTGCTGCTTTGATGAGTATCTTGCCGACTCATCAACGGCAGGAAGATTGCTGGTATTGGTGTTACTCGATGCTCCGCAACCAACCAAGGTCTGGGAAGCCAGCATGCATGCGGCCAGAAAGGCGGCATTTCGTCTGACTTCAAATAGTTTGTACATATGCTTTCCTCGTCTTGTGTCCTTTGCACGACGAGAAGCTGAGGTACAAGTTGCATCAACTCCCGACAAATAAAGATATGTACGAGAGATTCGTCTCCTTCAATCACACATGACTACTGGCGATAGATCAGCTTCATAGTATTGCCGTCGCGGGCGGTCAATTCCGGGCGCTTCAATTCAGTATCCGGAATGCTGCAAAACATAATGTCTTCCGGACGCGGACTGTGACCGTGCAAACCCATTGAATGCCCTATTTCATGCAGGCACACCGCACGCATCTCTCCCACGGTCAAATCCAGACTGTCAGTCGCATGCACTGTCATAATCACAACCGTGCAATGAGTAAATGACTGCTCGAGAAAACGCATCTGCGCCTCGCCGCCTTCGGCAGGAGAGCTGACATCGCCAAAATTGTCCGTAAAATAGCAGTCTATGTCAGAGTCTTTTTTGGACGCAACAATCTTGATTGCTGGACCGCCCGCCTTCGTCCAGTCATCAAAACACTGACGAATGATATCGGCAAATTCCGGTCGATATCCATGCACATTTCGCTCGCTAGATACAAAGACTTTTACAGGAATGTGATCGGCAGCCCAACGCAGTTTGCCTTGAACCGTGACATATGGCAGATAACTATCTTCACTTTGCCCGGGCATGCTCTCAGCTTTCTTTTGTTTTTGCAGCTCCTTTTCAAGATCGGCCGCGAGCGACTTTACCATCGGCACGTCATTTTCATTCGGGAATTTCGCCAGGTAAGCATTGTATGTGGTCACAGCTTCATCGAGCTGCCCATTAGCTTGATACGTGGAGGCCAGCATGCCCAGAGGCGCTGCATTGTCCGGCTCCAGCGCGATCGCCCGCTGCAAATGTTCAATTGCACCCTTGCGTAATCCAAGCTTGCTCATAGCAATGCCCAGATTGGCATGAGCAAAGGGCAGATCCGGCGCCAGTCCAAGGGCTTGCTGCAATTGCTCGCTTGCTTGTTGAAACTTATGTTGGCGAATGTAATCGCAGGCATCGTTGGAAAGCTTTACGGCCTCATATTCGTCTTGCGAAACTTCTCGCCCCTGGAAATAATAGCGACGACCACTGCCGTTTGATTCCGCCTTGCGCGGCCGCGGAGTGACCGGCGATGAGGCTGCCGGGTTAGCCGGCGGCTGAGCCGAAGTAGTTTGATTATCCGGCGGCAGGCTTGCCGTTGATTGAGTCGGTGTCGATTGACTTGGTGTCGATTGAGTTGGATAAGTACGGCGAGGTCTTGGTGGCGGAGTCTGAGGTCTGGCATCGCCAAATCCGCCGCCGGAGCCGTGAACACCAGAGCCGCCTATCATTGCTACCGTAGGCGGGTTCGGATTGTCTACCTTCTTCACCCGTGGTCGTCGACCTGCATAACGCGGCTCGTAAATAACGTCCCAGGGTGCTTCCAGTCCGGCCTTTTGCCTCTGCCAATGTTGCACATTTTGCTCAATGAATCGGCCATATGTATTGTTCGGTTCCCTTTGAGCATATGAAGCTGCCTCATCCGCCGTAGCAATCGCTTCATCGAGGAGTCCTGCATTACCCTGCTCGATTGCCACCATAAAGACTGAGCATGCGACCAGCCCCGGGTGCTGCCCATAATTTTTAATCGTGCTGTCAGCTTCCTGTCGCTTATAGGCAATCGCTTCAGCAGGCGAAGAACAGAACTGTCCAAGAACGCGAACAATAAATTGGAATTTAACGTCATCTCTGGGCAAGAATTTACTGTAAATACGGTACGCCTTGAGTGCATAATCGTATGACGCTTGATTGTCCTGCCCCATGCCTTTGCACATAGCCAGCTGTTCGTAGATGTCGCCTACTTCTAAAGTATCGGCAGGATCTGCTTTCTTGCGTAAGTTCAATGCCTGCATGAAATAATCGAATGAATCGGAATAGTTCTTCTGGAAGAAAAGCACTCGAGCCATTTGATACCACCCTCTCGATTGATCGATGAGTGATCCCTGACTCGACAATTCCAGGGCCTTTCGATAGTGCTGCTCCACCTCCACCATTGCTCTGCTGTATTCAGCCGCATCCCAAGTGCCATTAGCCATGGCTCGTTTGCCGACAGTGTTCCAAACTGCCTGGCCGGCATCCATTTCTAAATCCCATGGGGACCTGGCTGCAGGAGCGCTAACAGAAGTAGTCTTATTGGTGGAACCGGACACAGATGGCGAAGCCGTTCCGGTTGTAGATGGGGGTTGCGACCGCGCAGTCGGTCTGGTCAGGCGAGTTTTCTGCGTCATGTTCGGACCGCCCGATTTCTGAGCCTGTGCGATCAGGTTAAGAGTCAGACAATGAGCGCAAAGACTACTGACAAACATTTTTTGTACAAGATTCATTCGCATCTTTCTCACTTACCAAATGCATTGGTCGGCGCGAGCAAATCAACGTCTGTCAGTGCCGAGAGTATCGGTGATTTATGCGCTTGCATTCCAGAACCTTTCCAAGGAAGATCAGTTTCGCCGGCGATGAAATCCAAATTGTCGTCATATTTCCAGATGATCTGAACAGATGGTGCGTTCTTTGCCATTTGCGCCGCGAAATATCTTTTTGCCTGCGAACTCCATCTTTCGTCCTTATAATACGCTACCTTTACTTTGCGCAGGCTGGGCATTTGAGACAACGACTTCCACACCTCAGGTGTGACGCGTGTCTCCGCCAGATCTAAATACTCCATTTTCTTTAGTTTGGTCAGATAAGCAACTCCCTTGTCCGTTATATGGTTCCAGGAAACATCAACGATCTTCAGTTGACCGGCGTCAGACAGCGGCTTCAGGTCATCGTCATCCAATTTGATGCAAATGAGCAAGATTTGGCGCAGCCGAGGCAATTCGGACAATTTTGGAATCACCGCCTTGCCATCAGTCACATAGGTAACATCAAGACAATTGAGATTACTCAGTGGTGCATACTGCAAAATTTGACCGCCGGTTAGTGCAGTGAAAGAGAGATTCAAATAAAGCAGATTTTTCAAATTGGAAATAAACTTTGCGTCTTCAGGAAGAAATGCCGTGTCATACAAATTAAGTGCCTTCAGTTCCGTCATATTTCTGAGCTTGGTGAAAAACGGCGTCCTCGCTATGCGGCTCGAATTGAAATCGAAAACAGAAATCTCGCCGGGTCTGAATTTGTCCATTAGTTCCGGATGTTGAATCAAATAGTCGCTGGCGATTATCCCCAGTTCTAAATGACTTGGTACTGAGATACTGCCCGTAGCTTCGTAAGTGTCTCCGTTAGCCAAAACAATTTTGCCCAGAGAATTTGATCGTGGGAAATGAAAAGTGCGTTTGCCTAGTTTGTTGTTTGACCAATACTTTTCATTTGCCACAGAGGTGTCGTACGCCGGATCCGTTGGATCTTCCAGAGCTTTGCCTGACGAAACCGCTGTTGTTGAACTGTCTTTATTTTGCTGCATGCAGAGAAAGCAAACACCAATCCCCAAAAAAAACGCCGCAGCTGCGACAGCCGCCAACTCTGTGATCCGTTTTTTCTTGGTCGGCGCTGCTTGCTTGGTGGCATCGTTTTCTTTGCGCACAGGTTTGGCGATCAGATCAGACTTTGGAATGGTCTGAACCTGATCGTCTGCAATCCCCAAAGTGCGTTCAACGTGGATGAGATCGGAGGCCAACTGGCTTGCCGACTGGTAGCGCTCAAGCGGGTCCTTTTCCAATAATTTACCAATTACTCTTTCCAACCCGGCGGGAAACTGCATTCCCAGAGAAGCTTCCTTAAGCGAGAGCTGGCTTTCGGACTGGTGCTTCATCATCGTTGAAAGCGCACTCTCGCCCATGAATGGCGGTGCACTGGTCAAGGACTCATAGAATACGCAGCCCAGGGAGTAAAGATCGCTTCTTTGATCAACACCTACTCCCATGCACTGCTCAGGACTCATGTACAAGGGACTGCCGAAGATTTCACCGGTCTTGGTCAGTGTTTGCTGGTTGAACTCATCAACCCCAGTCAATTTAGCAATGCCGAAATCAACCACTTTCACGACTTCGGGGTCAGTCTCGGACTTCTTATTCACAAGCATTATATTGCTTGGCTTCAGGTCTCTATGAACGACGCGGTGTTCATGCGCATAACCTATGGCAAAGGCCACCTGAATGAAGATTTTGACTGCCCTCTCCACCGGCAAGCGCCCCAAACGCTTAATCTCGTCGGCGAGAGTCACTCCCTCGACCAATTCCATAAGAAAGTAAGGTTGTCCGCCGGGCAAAAGGCCAAAGTCATAAACTTTGAGAAGATTGGGATGGTCGAGCAGGTGGGCTGCTTTTGCCTCATTTTGAAAACGCCTCCAGCCGGCGTCTGCCGCCTGAAATTTATTAAGACACTTGAGAGCGAACTGCCGATTCATGAGCAGGTGTTCGACTCGGTAAACACTGCCCATCCCGCCCTGACCGAGCAGTTCAATAATCTTGAATTTTTCAAGCAGCGTCGTGCCCGGCGCATGAAGCACAGTCGGCTGGGCACCCAGCGAAATTGTCGTATCGCCGCAATGCGGGCCAGCTGACTCCAGATTCTGATCGTCCGGAGTTTCTATTTCCCCTTTGTTTGTCCTGTTGACCAAAGTCAGACCTTTAAGGCAACCAGTCCACAACTCCAGTATAGGCGCCCGTATGGCTTTGAACTCATTTTAATCCGGAAAAAACCTCAGAAATCTATTAAGATCAAGAACCCCAAAGTTCGAGATAGTTCTCAATGGTCTCAAAAGACGAAAAGAGCCAAAGCCGGAAGCTATACAACCAGGCTGGGTTGTACAGAGCGCAGGGAAACAATGAAAAAGCGGAAGCGCTGTACCTCCAATCAATTTCGCTTGCGGAAAAAGAGCTCGACAAAAATTACGTTCAAGTTGCACAGAGCATGTACGGTCTAGGCGTGCTTTACGATTTGCTGGACGATAACAGATCTGAAGATTTTTACCAGAAGGCTGTCCAAGTTCGCGGCAATGCGCCCGCATTCTTCAAAACTCCAGGTGTTTATCTCGAATTGGCTCAAGTAGCCTGCCTGCGAACATCGTCGTCGCTTTTGGAACAAGCTAACGAGTACGCAGCGGCCGAATGGCTGGTTGTGAAGGTAGGATCCATTGTAGAAAAATTGTTGAGCCCTGACGATCCGGAATTGTCAAAAACTTTATTTCACCTGTCCACGATCTACGATAAGCTCGGCAAGCAGAAAGAATCTAACGATGCACTTCAACATGCAAGCGCCATCAAAGAACGTGTAGCAGTGAAGACGGCACCGCAGTTCAACCGCAAAATCTACCAAAAGACGCAAGCTGTTCGTGCACTATCTCAAAAGGTCAATCGAACTGATCTGGCGACGGCGATCTGGTTGAATCATCTGGCCACTATTTTTGCCAACTCAGAGGCGGATTGTGTCGAGATGCATTTGAAAACTCTGGCGGACATAAGAGAAATCCTCGATGAGCAGAAGAAGCAAAAATAATCTGGCAGCAATAGTTCTGGCTTTGAGTTTGGCCACATCAACGTTTGCTGCGGACACAAAAGATGTGTACGGTGACGCGCATCTCCATCAAATTGAAAAAGAAATCTGCTCGCTGGCCGAAGAAAGCAAAAAAGACATCTCCTATCAGGAGCACGAAAAAATACTGATCAAGGTTTCCAATGATCTCGTCGGAAATATCACTGCTTTGCCCGATCTAGCGGCGCTGGCGATCTGGGCGAATCTCAATGTTCACTCCAATGAATATGTCGGCGGCTTTATCAACTACAACCACGTCATTCGTACAGCGCGCTCGGCGGCGATCAATAACATCGGCAAGAGCACATCGCCGGACGCGGAAGCAACACTCTGGAAGGTAGTGCATCAAATCACACTGAGCGGAAAAAACGCTGAAGAGCTGGAAGCACAGATGAGTGCGATCACCAAGAAGGATTTTAAATTCAAAGGTCGCCTGGACATTCACTTTGAAGATGCAGCATTTCAAAAGCTCCCGATGACGCCAGAGTTTGCAACATTCAGAACCGCATTATGCGAAGAATTGTGGAAGCACTGGAGCACACAGACGACTCAAGAAAAAACAATCATGGCGATAACGACTTTCGTTATCGACTCAGATCGCCAGATCACCAACATCAAGGTGATCACAACCCATCTTGGCAAAGAGAAGGATAAAGCCCGCGCTCTCAAATTTGAAGAAGCCGCTCGCACCGCCCTGGAAAAATGCGCAATCAAAGACGCTCTACCCTCAGGAATCAAGAAAATAAGAATGCAAGTTGATTTCTACGGATCGTGAGACAAGTTGTCGTGCCTAATACTTGAACCGGCGTTTTAACGCATCAAGGATATTTTGCAGTCTATAATCAAGATAGGAGTCTTAGTTTTCTGCCTGTCAACAAGTGAGCACAAAAACCATGGCTGAAGATCCATTCGACCCAAGACCCGAATCAAACTGGTCCAAGATTATGATGGTCCTCGCCGGAATTGCCATCATCGTCATGGGTGTTTGGTGTTTTGCGGGAAGTCTTCTATCGAAAGCCTTTCTCGGGCACTAAAAACTTGCGGTGTGGTTCATAACGGACTTTGTGACACAAACCTGCTTCAAATCATCTTGAATCGTGCGTACATTTTTTTGACGTCTTCGAATCTGTTTTCTTTATAGAGTAGCTTGGCATATTCTCGCAAAACTAATCCGGTATCCGGATCGGTTTGTGCCTTGCCTGCCTTTAATGCGAGATCGAGGGATTTGTTGAACAGCTCTTCTGCTTCCCTCTTCTTGCCTCGATCGACTTCGACCATGGCCAGTTTGGCTATTGCCTTTCCCGCGGTAAAATCGCCGATTTCACGTTTCTCGCTCAACTCCTTGGCCCGATTGTAATTGTTTTCGGCAAAATGGAAATTTCCCTTCTGTCGATAGACATCCCCCAGTACTAGCAGCGCGTTGACCAAAGCAGAGTCGTCTCCACTCTTCTCCGCCGCATCAACTTTTTCCTGCGCGTCCTTCTCTGCTGAGGACAGCTGCACAATTTTTTGTTCTGAATTGTCGGCTTTTCTGATTACGTTGTAATCGAATGAAAATTGGATGTCCACTACACGAGGGGCGCCTTTCGGCAGCGGTTGAAACGGTGCCGCCGAGCGTACTGCATTCAAAGCGGCCTCGTTAGCCAATTCCAATCCCGATGGAGTCGTCAGCTTTAGAGCATCCAGTAGTCCGTTTCTATAAACCTTGAATGTAACCACCGTCTTTCTGGACTCTTCACCCTTAGGTGGGTACCATTCCTTTTTAATGGAGCGTTGCAGATTGTACATAAATTCAGCAAAATCCACTTCCACTCCTTTTGGCGCAAAGCCAAAGTCCCGCGCTTGCTGATAGTCCTTCAGCGCCGCATCAAGGTGCCCCAGCTTTTCCTGTGCCATTCCGCGAAAATAGTAAGCTTCCGCACTTTCCTCATCCAACGAAATTGCTTTGTTGAGATCCTCCAGCCCTTCGGCAAATTTACCAAGTTGCAATTGAGCTTCGCCTTTATTGCAATAGGAATTACTGGTTCTCTGAACAGTGTCGGGCTTAAGAGAAATTGCTTTGTTTGAATCCTCCAAGGATTCTTTGCTCATGCGCAAATGCAAATACGCATCCGCTCGGTCAATGTAAGGAGCGGCACTTTGAGGCTCTTTACTGATTCTACCGGTGGCTGTCTCGATTGTTTTCTTGTAAGCAGCTAGCTTCGCTTCATCAACATGCCAGGGATCTACTGTCCGGTCCTTGTCGTGAAGGCTTTCGCCGCTCGGCACGGCAGAGTCTTTTTCTTGAGTTGCGGACATTGTCACAGAGGTCGAAGTGAATGACGGCGGCGGTGGCGACTTTGTAGCTGCAGAATCAGATTGACTTGCGAATTCTGTCGATGAACAATTGGGAGGAGAAACCCTTCTGCGCGTCGACTCGAATCGATCACTATCAGCGGCGTTCTGTTGAGGTGTTCGCTGAAATTGATAGCCGGCGCCGTACAAGCCTTCTGCCAAAGCTGGTGATTCAAGACTAAATGCAGAAATCAAAAGTAGCAAAAACAGTCTTTGGGATCCGAACCGCCCAATATTCACTTGCACATCCATAACGATGTTTCTCCAGATTCGGTGACAGGCTTCCGAAGCAACATATACCCTGGAAGAAACAAGAACTAGACTTCTTATTAGTTAAGAGCCAGACGGAGGATCTGAGCCAATTCCCAAAAACCCTGTCATAGAAAGCTATACGGGAAATCACAAAGAATCTCCCCGCTCTATCTTGACATTCGCGATTGGTCTTGTCAAAGTCCAAAAATTTGACGCCCCGCAAGATACTTGCAGAGCGTCAAATGCTGATCTTCGTGACACCAGAATTAGTTATTGCGTTTTCAACCGCTGCTCCATCTGGTCAAGCTCTTTCAAGCGAGTCATAGCAATCTGCCCTGGCAGTTTTCCTGCTTTTTTCGCCTTTTGCCGATTGATCTCGCCCATAACCTGAATGCGGAAAGTATCCAGCATCGAAAAACTGGTTCCCACCGTACCGAGAACAGCGGCGACAAAGAGTAAGTGGTTAGTTACGTTGCCGGCTCTGTCAGTCTTTGTGTTGTAGTTGTCGTTGAAACCAGGCACTATGAACAGGATGCCCGATGCTGTTTTCAATCCGCCAACAAAAAGACCGGCTCCAATGTTTTGTGTAGCAGTTAATTTCGCCGCATTATTCTTCTTTTGTGCAGATCTTATTTCATCCGTAAAAGTTTTTTCGTGAGAATCATAAGTTCCTTGCATTGCGATTGCAGTCGCAACTTCTGGATTATGCATATCCTTTTGCTTGCACATAGTCTCAAGAGAATCGAGGTCGGCAGCCAGCTTGTCTATGTTGCTCTCTCGGGCTTCTTTCCTAATGTCTTTCATGCCCATTCTGGTGAACTCAGCATAACCTTTTCCTGCCAGTCTGCTCAGTATCGGACCAAACATTGTCAGCCCGCCGGAAACCGTAAAATAAACTCCGCCCACACCGTTCCAGTAGCGATGGCGATCTTGCAGCGACAGGTAAGCATAGTAATAACCAAGTGCATTGGTTACATTCTTTGCCACGTCAAAACAATACTGTGATTGTTGAAATGCAAGGACCTTGCGCGCTCCAACATGAAAACGTTCGAACTCTTGCAATGCTTGATCGCGAACATCTTTCAAGATTCGGCCTTCACAGTCATCTACGGCTAGATATCCCTGCAGCGAAGGATCGGATCCTTCGATACGCATCAGTGCGGCACGCTTCTCCAAAAGTGCATCAATGTCGTCCTTCAGCCTGGTCACCTTTCTGACAGCAGAGTCTGGAGAAAAGCCATGTGCGCGAGCAATTATCTCGTGATAGGTATTGATACCAAACTCACCGGCCGCTGCGCTGGCGCCAATGATTGCCCCGGTCATCGGAATGTAGTTGGCGGCTTCCTGTGGGCGCAACCTGACGAGCTTGAAGTTATGCAGCGCCTGTCCACGGTTATGCAAGCTGATAATCCCACCGGTGAGACCCAAGCTATTGTTGATCTCTTGCATAAAGCCGTAGCGCCAGCCTTTCCATCGGCCTTGCTTAGCGACCTCCAGCGAATAGTGAAGGTTGTACTTTTGCAGTTCAATTTCTTTCAGCAAAATCTGCTTTGTCAGATCGTCTACTTGAGTTGCTGCTTGTGAAGGAGATGCCGACGCGTCTCCTCTGAGAATCAGACGATCATTAGCTTGGGCCAAGATCGGTTTGTCTCCAAGCATAGGATTGGTCCATCCGAATGGACGAGCATCCGCAGACGTGTTGCTTGAAGTGCTGTCTGATTGAGCTGAATTGGCGCCGCTGGCGGGAGCGTTTGCGGCAGCACTATCGTCTGCTTTTGCAGTATCGCCCGCGGCATCACTTATGCCGTCGCTCTTCTTGTTATCAAAAATTTCATCGCCGCCAAAGTCCGGTGTATCACCAACGGTCGACTCATTTTTCAAAGCGTCTTGAAGATGAGCCGCCGAAGCAAGCGTATCTTTTGCAACGGGGATCTCTCCATAATCAATATTGGTCCTAGCCGCTTCCGCACCAGGCGATGCAGCCAGGGCAGCGGTTTGATAATCACTAGCGAAGCAAGCTAAATTCGACTGAATCAAAAACGATGTAGCAAGAAATGTGCACACTACACCTTTACGACTGTTTTTTAATAGCACTGATGGACACCCAACTTGTTAATGACAACCCTGGCTAGCTTTTTGTATGCAGCGTCATTTTTTTGGCTACAACAGTAGCTTAGGATATTTTGTTAGCTAGTGCAAAACCTTTTTCTTGTATTCGAAAAGCTTGCTGCAGCGCACTTTTTGGGTAAAATTGCCTCCGGCGAACGGTGCCCTGACCGCTCAAGAGCCACGCTAATTTAGCTCCTTGACAGGTTTCAATGGAATAAATTTGCAATCGCTTTTATCAAGAAATAGTCAAGCATCCTTTCACAGCTCAGCATTCGCGGTTATGTCGCATGTCCATCAAGCCACCTCTGGAATATAGAGATCGCACCTGGAGCCTGGAATTAGCTATGCCAAGCAGCGCTGCCAAACTCGTACTTTTACTCTTCGTTCTCATAATTATTTTCTGTCAACATCAAGTTTCAGCCAATGAAATCAACGGTGCGCCCGACGCGAAAGTTAAACACGATTCGATCACATATACACCTCAATACCAGAGGTGGGGCGACTTTGGTTCTTATCACCTGGGAATCAAAGTGACGATGCAAAAGAACGGGGCACCTGTCGCCACTTGGTTCATGAACGGTTCTTGGGATACAACACTTGCACACGACACCCTCATGGTCTATCAAATTCCTGCGCTGTTTCCTGTGTTTTTGAAAGCCTATGTCCATCCGACTCACCCAACTTCTCCAATCTTCAATCTCAGAAAGTGGGAAGAATTCGGGCCGACGATAACGATCAGCAGCGACACTGCTACAAAATTAGTGACCATGTCGCACACTGGAATGACAAAAATAAACGCCGGTCAATTCATGTACAGCCCGCTTGTAAAACCCTTTAAGGTAGGCGATATAGGCTTTTGGACCAGCAATAGCTATGTGGCATCGCTGGTACATTGGGCCAACGACAAAGGGCAAGTCATAGCGCCTCCGGAAGGCGGAACCTACCCTGGAATTGATGGACCATTTATTCCGAAATCAATTTTTGAAGCACCTTTAAGTGAACAGCATTAATGAACCCATAAAATATGCAGCATTCGGAAAGCGCCTGGTTGCCTGGTTTGCAGATGCGCTTATCGTAGCAATTTTCATCTTTCTGGCCAGGTTGATTTTCTTTTCCCTGTGCGCGCAAATCCACATTCAGCTCGCCGGCGGAAAAGTCACCATGATCAGTTTAGGCATCGGTATAGCAATTGCCATTCTCTATCATGTCTTACTCGAGAGTTCCAAATTACAGGCCACTCCGGGCAAGATGATATTCGGTCTCGTGGTCACTGATACTCACGGTAAGAGGGTGAACAAACAGAAGGCCTTAGCGCGGCATTTGAGTAAATATGCGTCCGCAGTCACATTTGGAATTGGCTATCTTCTTTATTTTGCTTCCAAGCAAAGGCAGTGCTTGCACGACAAGATGGCAGGTTGCCTGATCCTGCAAAAGTCACTTTAGAAGCAGACTTTAAATGACAGCGGTAGTCGAAAAGGCAATTTTCACGAGCCCCGCCCAGTACAGCGATTAGCTCACTGCCGAGCGCAGCCAGAGCCGGCAGAATCGCCCAAAACATAAGCCTGGTAAGGTTCATGCACCCCAGCAGTGCAAAATCAGGTCTAAACCATATGAAAACGAGAGATCTCGTATATAGAAGGGAATATAGGACCTAGACCTAGTCCAGGATGCACATAGATGACTGAAGAGACCCACGAACTGGCAGTTATAGACTTGCCTATCCTCAATCCGGACCACATCCAGCCGCAGGACTATCTGCGCCCGATGGTAGGCGCCACGATTTACGCCATGATATTCACGGTTCCGTTTTCCCTGCACTGGCTCAGTTTGGGAATGGGAAGCTACAGGCTTCTTTCCATGCAGCTTGGTTTTGTGGCGATGATCGTCGGAATGCTTTTGACCTCCGCATTGGTTCATCATTTCATTTGGTATCGCCGGCTGAGAAAACACGGCGCCAAAGCATTCATCGCCTATGAAGATCTGGACATGCCTCTGGAGGAAGCTTTTGAACTCTGTCTGGCAGCCACTACACAATTGCCCAAATCGCGCATTGAAACATTCGAAGATGGAAAATGCATCCATGTGCGTGTGAAAGGAAATTTCTGGGTGACGGTAGATCGCATGGTTGATATTAAGTTCGACCGCGTAGGAGAGAACAAGACTCGCGTCTTAATCGACTCAGCCTTCAAACTGACGCCGGCACGCACTTTCTTGATCAGCAAAATATGGGGTCCGAAGTGGACGCCCATCGTCTTCCGGCTGGACGTTCGCAAAAACCAACAATTGCTGGCGCAGATTACAGACTATCTTAATCGAGTACCCGAGTGGAACCACAAGTACATCTATGGCGATTCATTCGGCGGAGAAAAGGTTGCATAGCCAACCGCGCTTTGTCATCTAAAGATCAATCACGTCACTCAACTAGTCATTAAGCAAGGTTTTCACAACTCCGTCTTTGCCGACGATGACTCGCTCGACTAGATCGACAAACAAGCCGTGCTCCACAATTCCCGGCACCATCGACAATTTCCGAGCGAGCGAACGCGGATCATCTATTAAACCGAAATCGCAGTCCAGGATCAGATTGTTTTCGTCCGTACGAAAAACAACACCATCCCTCTTTCTTATGACACTTGTGGCGCCCATCTTCTCAATTTTATTTTGAACCAAACCACAAGCAAATGGTATCACTTCAATGGGCAGATGAAACTTGCCGAGACGTTGCACCAGTTTTTTCTCATCGACAATAATAATCACTCTTTTCGATGCGGATGCCACAATCTTCTCTCGCAACAGCGCACCGCCACCGCCTTTAATGAGACACAGCGAAGGCTCGACTTCATCGGCACCGTCGATATCCAAATCTAGTTCTGGAAACTCGTCCAGAGTTACAAGAGGAATACCAACGTTTTTTGCAAGCTCAGCGGTGGAATCAGATGTTGGAACTCCCTTTATTTTTAATCCGCATTTTACACGCTCGCCAAGTTCTTGCACAGCAAAAACCGCGGTGGAACCTGTACCTAGTCCCAAGATCATTCCATCTGTTACAAGTTCTACAGCCGCATTTGCAGCCAGGCGTTTGTCGTCATCTGCACTCATGGAAGAATTGCTTTACCCCATTCTCTTTTTAGTTCTTCAGTTTTCATATCAGCTTTGCGATCGCTTTCTCTTTCGATTGCATCTTCCTTCGCTTTCTTTTGATGTTTTTCTATAACCTGTCTGGCTTTATTTTTGCGAATTAGATCGGCTCTCGCCAGCAATTCCTTACTATTATCATAATCTTTGTTGACCTTACAGAATACTTCAAGAGTATTGGCTACATCTTCATCATTATCTTTTCCAATTGCCAGCGCTTGCTTCAGGTATTTATCTGCGTCATCTGCACGCCCGACCAATTGGGAAAGATGGCTCAAGTTCAAATTGGAGCTGACCTGCTCTCTTGCTCTACCGAGCAGTTGAGCATATTTCAACGCATTTTCGTATAAAGGTATGGCAGCTTTCGGATTATGAAGTGTAATTTCAGTTTCAAAGCCGAGAATGTTTAGAGCGCTGTACTTTAATTGATTTGCATATGGGTCCGCCGGCGAAAGTGGCCATAATGCCACCTTTTCTAAGTATGGTCTGGCCACGGAATGATTTTGAAGTTTTAGTTCGCAGCTAGCATATTCCAGATTTAGTGCCGCTTGAAAGACTTGCTGGGACTGCGCAGCTGTCGCCAATTCCAGAGCTTTCAATGTGTCGTTTTTCCAGGCGCTGAGTTCACCGGCATTCCTGTGTTTTCTTCCAGTGAGGAACAACATCCTGGCTTCGGCATCTTGCTTTTGCTTGAGAACAATTGCCAGCCGTGCTTGCTCTTTCTGCTCATAATCCGAATAGTATTTGTATCCAAGGAAGCCTGCGCACAGAACCGCTGCCAAAATAGTGACTACGATCATCCGGCGATCGGCTTTTCCCTTTAGCTTGCGACCTAGAAATAGACTCTCCAGGTCTTTGCGCACGGACAACATATCCGGGTATCTGTCCTCCGGCTTTTTCTCCAGGCACTTCATCACAATTTTGTCTATTGACTCAATGCCGGGCAATTTAGGGCAAACACTGGCAATCGATGCTGGTGTTTCTTGCAAGTGTTTTACGATGGTGGCAAGTGAATTGTCTCCCACAAGTGGTGGCTTACCGGCCAGGGCTTCATACATAACGCACCCAAGAGAATAGACATCCGAGCGCAAATCCACTTTGCTGCCGGAGCATTGTTCCGGACTCATATAGAGCGGACTGCCGAAAACCTCGCCAGTTTTTGTCAGAGCCTGTTCGTCATTGGTTTCTATCTTGGCGATGCCGAAATCAACGAGCTTCAGTACTTCGTTTCCCTTTTCCTCACAAAGTACAAAGTTGCTGGGCTTTATGTCGCGATGGACGACGTTGTTTTCATGCGCGCAAGAAAGCGCATCACAAGCCTGCACCATTATGGAAATCCAGCGCCCGGGTGACAGTCCGCCCTCCTGCTTGATTGCATCGGAAAGAGATATGCCACTTAGATAGCTCATGACCAGATAAGGAACACCATCTTCGGTGACATTGAAGTCGTGCACCTTAACGATGTTGGGATGTTCTAACCTGCTTGCGGCCTTTGCTTCTTGCTGAAAGCGCATGGTATCAATCTGCTCGACTCCCATTTTGGGAAGCAAGAGTTTCAACGCAACATATCGATCCAGCGCAAGATCGCGCGCCTTATAGACAACGCTCATGCCGCCCGAACCAAGTTTTTCCTGGAGTTCATACTTGCCGATTTTGGTGCCCACGGCAGGAATGTGCTGTTCCAAGCCAGCTGGTGAGGCAGCGCCTCTGGCTTTGCCGCCTTCATCTTGAGCAACAAGTGTAGATTCGCCATCAGCCCCGGCTTGAGAAGCCGACTCCGTCAGCTCGCTGGGCTCCTTTGGGTCTCCGGGACTCATGACACCTCATGAACTGTAAGAACTGTAAGGATCGGACAAAATCAAAGGTCAAAAACCCCATACAATATACCCACACCGCTGAAGAGACTGCAAACAGGGTACTGTTATTGGAGACCTTCATCGTTTGAAAGGACCGAACTCTCGAATTCTGGAGCATTACGTGGCAGGACAAGGACAATCCTTCAAGGTAAGAATAAGCATGACTTTGGCGCTTGTAGCCGCCAACACGATCATCTTTGGCTGGCAGATAAAAGTTGCGGCTGAGACAAAGAAGCTTCGAGACGAACCCGTCGTAATTGAAGCGCGCGAATTGATACAAGCAAATAAAGTCGGCGAAGCAGAAGCAAAACTTGGCGCTGCACTGCGAAAGTTTCCGGACGATGACGGCACCCGGTTGCTCCATGCTGATACGCTCTACCAACTTGGACGCAATCATTTTGCTGCCGATGAAATCAAAATAGTGCTGGAGCACGACCCGAACAATGCGGAAGCAGTGTTATTGAGCGGCAAAATATTCCAGAACATGCGTCACGCAGGCGAAGCAATTGCAGCATACAAGAAATTTCAAACTCTGAAACCGGACGATCAACGCAGCCAGCAGTATGGAGCATTAATCGGCATACTGGAATCGGAATCAAAGCAAGCGGCGCAAAAAAGAGAAGATACCGGAGATGACTATCTTGCTGCAGTTGCTGGCAGCAATTTGCTCAAGTGGAATATCGAAAAACCAATTTCCGTTTATGTGAAAGATGGAAGCGATGTAGAAGGATATCGTCCTGAGTTTGAAGAGTCACTCAGGCAAGCATTCGACGAGTGGAACAAGGCAAGTGACGGCAAGATCAAATTTGTCTTTATTCAAAATCCAGGCACTGCACAAATGTCGGTCAACTGGACCAATGATTTGCATGCTCCTGCATTGACAGCCGAAGCCGGCACTGCGCGAACATCATTCGGGTCCACAGGCATTGAAAATGCAGAAATTTCACTGCTCACCGTCGACCCACTGAAAGATGGACCGCTGGGAAAAAACCAGGTATTCAATACTTGTTTGCATGAGATTGGACACGCCCTCGGTTTGCAAGGACACAGCCCGCACCCGGAAGACATCATGAATGGACAGCTCAGTGTTCAACAAGGATTGTCAGCGCGCGACATTCGCACAATCAATGCGCTTTATTGCGATAAAACAGCTGAAGTGCGCAAAATTCTGGACAAAGACGAATACGGACGACCGTTGCCGCCTTCAGTTTTATGTCAGCGCCATGTGCAGGAAGGATGTGTTGCTGCAGGCAACAATCAATTTGAAAAGGCAATCGCTGAGTTTGAAGCGGCGCTCAAAATCGATCCCAAGCAAGAACGCGCGCGCGAAGGCATTGCCATCGTTTTCAATAATATGGCTGTCGAAAAAGACACCAGCACAGACAAAGCAATCGAGTTGTTTCGCAAAGCGCTTTACTGGGATCCCACATTCGATGTTGCTCGCAGCAATCTGAATTCATATCTTCAATCGCTGGGATTGGATCCAAAGTCATTTGCTGCGCGCGTAAAACTGGCCGAGCAACTACTGGACAAACATGACACCAGAGGAGCGATTGTTGAGTATACAGAAGCGCTTATCTACAAAGACGACGCTGCAATAAGAAAGAAACTCGAGACCTTGCAATCAGGAAAAGCTCTTTCTTCCAATTAGTCTTTAATTACTGGCTTGTTCGTTTTGTTCTTGGAAGTGCTCCCAGGATTGCACTACACTTTTTGGTGCCGGATGAGTCTTGTCGTAGACAATCAAAACATTTGTAAGCGGTCGACCGGCTTTGACCAGAATTGAGCCATCGTGCGCGAGGGCTCTGGAGGCGCCGCCGTCGAGATTCATAGCTTCATAGCAGCCAATCTTTCTCATCATCTCCGCCTCCTTTTCAAGGGAGAGACCATACATGAAAGTGACGATATAGATTTTGTCTTTGCTGGCCGGATATCCGATTGCCTGTCTTGGTCCGATCGTAAGAACATGAGAGTCAGTAAATCCCTCAATTTCCGGGTGCACCCAAACCTCACCCTGCCTGAGCAGGCGCGGGCCGCATGTAAGCGAGAACCAGTGCTTGTCCCATTGAGGTTGACCTTCGGCACGCGCCGTCACCATCTCTAATTTGTTTTCCGCTCTGATACCAAGCGTGGTTCCATAATTTTCCCAGCGGCTGTATTTGAGCACTTTGCCGTCGGAGACGAGATTGCCCATGACACGCTGCTCTTTGTCTTTACTGAAAAACGTTCCATTGATAAGCACTGCACCCTTATGCCCAGTCACAAATGATTCGAAATTTTCAGCCCCATAGCTGACTGTGGCACTATTTGCCTCGACAGCATTGTGCGGAAGCAGGACTGAAAGATATGTATCATCGTCAGTCAGATCGACAGTGGTTTGATAAAAAGGTATTCCATCTATTTTCCTCTTGACGAATTTGACGGGATTTTTTCTTCCCCTTACCTTCTTGTTGGCTTTCGATGGTGGGGGAATGAAAAATGGGGGGGGCTCAGGCAAACCGACTTCTGCCAACTCTTCTTTTGTGGGCGGCGGAAGTGTAAAGTGCGGCGGTTCCGGCCAGCGCTTTTCCGGCTTAGCAGACTGTTGACCGGGGTGTTCAATTGGCGAGGGTTGCATCAATTCTTTGAACTTTTCTTCAAGCAGAGTGCATCCGCTCAAAGTGACTAGAGAAAGAAACGCAAGGCTGACACAACTGAAGTTTCGAATCAATGTCTTGGGAAACTTCTGCATCTATCGGCCCAACGTGGTGTAAGTATCGCCGGCCGGCAATTCGTAAAGCGCCCTCAATGTCGCATAGTCGTTTTTTGTGACGGCGCTGTTGGTGGAGTATGAGGTCATCTCACGATAAGACACTGTTTTTCCCTGACCGCTCATCACATCATCGATGTTGCTGCTGTGTTGGCTCAATCCGAGCACATGTCCAAATTCATGCGCGCTTGTCTTGCGCAATTCTGTAGGAACTCTCGATCCCCACTTTCGCAAATACTCGGTCTCGATGTGAACAATGCAACGCGCATTAGGCGTCCTCGTCCATGGATAGAAGGTGCGACCAACACTGCCTGAACCGCTTTCCGGGCACCAGAAATAGAGGACATCGGCTTTGGTCGGATCGTCGACAAACTCGAATGAGATGATGCCCTCTGCAGCCACCCATCCCCAGTCGCTGATACCTGATTTTACAATCTCGCGGTATTGAGGCACATAATGTACAACCGTTTCCAATTGCCTGAAAAAGCCCGGTCGCTGAAACATCGAGTAAAGTGATTTGCATTTGTCGACATCGAGTTCTGGCCCTACACAACCTCGGGGCAGTTGCAGTCCATCCGATATCCAAACCTTGATCGGGCCCTTTCCTTTTTCCCAACGCATCAACTTTCCATTTTCCACTTCCGAATACGGCTCAATTCCATGAAATTCAGTGCGCCACTGTTTCAACGATTTCATAGCCAGATTGCCGAATTCTGAATTGGGGGGCGACATTACCACCACTCGGCAGAGCGCATGTTCTGCTGTTTTCACATCATTGGAAAAGAGCGCTGATGCTCCCAGATAATAGTTGACCGAAACATCTCCCGGATCGAGGGCAAAACATTCTTTGAAGAGCTTCGTGGCCTCAACGTAATTACGCTGCAGATAGCACGCAAACGCTTTCTTTTGCAATGCCTCAATATTGGCAGGCACTTTCTTGGTCTTGCTATGCACAGCGGACTTATGCGCGGACGATGTCGCACGCGCTTCTACCGCAATTGCACTACAAACGATACCGCGACAAAGAATAGCAATTGAAACTGCAAAAGCCACCTTTCTTCGAATTTGTTTTTCCGAACCAGACTCTGAACTCAAATCAGTTTCCCCACGGACAACCCAAATTATGTTTGCGGTTTCATCGCCTGCTCAAAAATAAGAGATTGCAATTGTGCCGGACTGTTCTCCATCTCGTCGATAGAGTAGGAGACAACCGTCATCCCTTGAGACATTAGAGATACCAAAGAAGCCTCCCTGACTGTCAGCGAAAGTTGATTGAGAGTTTGAAGAATCTCGTTGTAAGTCATCGTACCGACCAGCGCTCTCGTATGACCGATGATGATTTCGCTGACTCTTTCTGCAATTTCATTCGGCTTCTTACCGAGAAAAAGTTCAGCCGCGGTGAGAATACTGACCGGATCGGATTTCACTTTCACTTGCGCCACAGCTTTGAACTTGATCTGCGTACCATCTTTTGTGACGTAAGGCGTTTGGGGATCAAGTGTAATTGCCATCGCTTCCAGACTGAGATAACTGCAATTCTGGATGACTGGAAAAACAACTGTGCCACCACCCACTACAACTTTACTGCGGGTGCCGGTCGCAGAAGAAAGATCATCCGAGGCAAGCATGCCAGAGATAATCATCGCCATGTTCGGAGGACATTTTTTGTAAAACGAACTGAACATCCAAACAAAAAAACCTAGCATTACAACCAGTGTCGCAATCAATCCGACAACACCGACGTTCATATCCATGAGCAATCACTCCTTAAAGACGTCGCGCCCAATCCGATTGATTCCAGGCACGTCTCGGTTGATTCGTATTTCGTTTTTGACATTTGTGGAGTCTGTGAACTCGATGTTTCGATCTTACCCAAACCCAGTTGATTTCGCCAAATTGTCATCAAAAGATCATTATCCTGACTACCGTCCGTATTTCAACACCTGTTTGCGTTTTCAATCTTTTTTGTCTGAAAGGAAAAGGCTCTGGTCTGGCAAATCTAAACTCATAAGTCACCTTCCAGTTATTATGAACGGTTAAATCATGCCGATCAACAAAAGGATCAATTCACTTGGAATCACTTCTAATTCGTCCGGCTATGGAAAGCGACTTGCCGTCGCTGACTGCGATTTACAACTACTATATCGTCAATACAAATATTGCCTTCGACACAGAGGCAATGAGCATTGACGACTACAAGCCCTGGTTCGAAAAGTACTCTGACAATGGTCCTTATCGACTGTTCGTGGCAGAACTGGAGGGCGTGGTGGTAGGCAGCGCCGGAAGCAGGCAATACAGAGATCACCCGGCATTTGTAGAAACAGTCGAATTTGGGATTTATCTTGATTTGAAAGCACAAGGCAAGGGCGCAGGCAAAAAACTTTATTCAGCTTTATTCGACGCACTGAAAAACGAAAAAGTCCATCTGGTCGTAGCCGGGGTTGCACTGCCGAACTCAGCGTCAGTTGCCTTGCACAAGGCGATGGGATTCACTGAAGTAGGCGTGTTCGATCAATACGCGCAAAAGAACGGTCAATACATCAGCTCGATGTGGTTCCAAAAACGCGTCTGACTATTTGCGACCGCGACCGCGACCGCCACCGCAAATCAAATTCCGCAAGAAACCACCAGGTCTTCCGCAATTTTGGCTAACATTGCATTGACTGTAGGATTGTTGTCTATATTGCGGAGTGTTTACCAGACCGCGAGCTTCCGGAGTGACATTGCCTACGTATTCGGTTCTCTTCTCAGTCACCCGTATCGGATCACCTGATTTATAGACGTTATCCAATCTGTCCTTTAATTGATCTGCAGAAACGCGCGGTGCATTATCCGATTCTTTGATCAGTTGGTCGACGTTCACGCCCCCCGCCTTCAACGCGTCAGCAAACTGAGGATTATTTTTCAATTCCGGTGCAGAATTGTATGCATCTCTCAAGACCTCTAGAGCGGCCACCGACATCGCCGTCTTTTTCGCAGGCGTCGGCATGTCGGCCACACTTCTCGCCATGTCCAGCCCCAGCTCAGCACGCAATTGCAGCGGTGCATTTTGCAGCAGGTTGAGCACTGCCATCTCTTGATTCCTTACGGCTTCATCTGGGATGGCGTCAATCTCTTTGCGCCTTTGAGCGAGGAGATCCGGTCTCGCTTGTGAGGACATTTGAATTGCCCTGGTTAATTTTTCCTGTCGAGCGCGCACCGAATTGAGGTCCGTAACCGGTGTATCTAAAGCTTCTTGTCTCGCAGCTGTGATCTGCGAAGCCAGTGTCTTTGCGCTTTCCGAATTCATCGTCAATCTGAATTCACCGGCATGCGCAACTGTTGCGTCGCTGGCCAGAGATGCTTTGGCAGCCAATTCTTGATTGACATCTCTATTCCAGTGATAGCTGGTCACTTTTTCCGGCACTGGAAATCCGGTGGAGTCCGCTTTCAGTGATTGAACGCTGGTCAAGACACCGCCAGTTTGCCCGTCTTTGCTGCAAGCTTTCAGACTGGTGTCGATCCAGTTTTGCCACTCTTTCATTTTGGCGTTGGCAGGATCAGCCTTCACCGCTGCATCGACTTGATCGCGATCGACAACCAGAAATTTCAGTTTCGGGTTTTCCTCTTGCAGCTTTTTCACGTTCTTCAAAGCTTCTTCGCTGCCGGGAATGTCGCGACCAACAACCATGATGGCCACGCCGGCACCAGCCTTCGCCGCTTCACGATAAGCTTCGCCGAAATTCTTGATTGTGAAAGCGCCGGTATCTTTCACGGACTGATCGAAAGCATCGCGAACCACCATTTGATCGGTCTGGTTAGCAGCTACGTCCGCAGGTGTCTGGCGCGGCTCCAAATCAGTTGGAGGCTTCGGACCATCAATCGGTTGGCCCGGCTTGGTTTGTTTTGGCTGCTCGAGGGGCGTCGGTTGTTCGACAGGTTGTTGAACCGGTTGCAGCTGCTCAAGTGGCTTGGGCGGCTGAACTGGCGTCTTTTGCACCGGCTTTTCTACTGCCGGCGGCTGATAGAGCAGCTGAAGTTGATCGGGGGATCCAAAGTCCAGCGGCAGCTCATTGCCTAACCGTCCTCGACCCGGAAGTCGATAGGGAGAATTGGGATTGTTTAGAGAGTCGTAGCCATATGGACCGAGCCTGCGATTTTGACCGAACGGATCTAGCAAAGCGTCCAGTCCATTTCTGCGCCGTTGACCAAAAGGATCGAGCAAAGCATCCAGACCATTACCGCGGCGCCCCTGTCCAAAAGGATCAAGAAGAGTATCCAGTCCATTATTTCGTCTTGAATAACCATAGCGATCGTTTTGAGAACCATATTGTCCAAAAGGATCTGCAGGATCTGCAGGATCTGCACCATTTCGCCCGTATCTCAATAAGTCATTTCCATTACCTCGACCGCGCAGTTGAAGGCGCCCGGAAGAATCGAGTTGAAGCGGAGGAGCAGAATCAAACTGAAGGCGCCCGGATTGGTCGAATTGAAGGCGACCGGAGGGATCAAGTTGAAGTCGACCGGAGGGGTCGAGTTGAAGGCGACTGGATGGGTCGAGGCGCAGCTGTCTCACAGAGGGATTGTCAGGTCCGACTCCAATCCTGGGAAATGGCTCCAGAGCTGTACCGTTGGGATCCCTCAACTTCTCCATTTCTTTGTGGCTCTGGAGATATTGGGCGTACTCAAGCGGATACTCTTTTTGAAACTGAGCAGGCGATATCTGACGGCATGAGTTGTTATCGCAAAGCGTCGACTGGTCTGGTTTTTCCTCGTTTAACTCAAAATGAACCGAACCTTGGGGCTGCACCAGCGTCCGTGTTTGAGTCTGTTCGAAAGGTTGTGCCATCGGCGAGCATCCTGGTTGGGGTTATATAAAATGCTAAATGAGAGTTGTTTCACTTTCATTGCAAAGCCGTGCAGGCAAAGTGGGCGCGGCCTTTGGCATTGCCGAACCGGAGCGCAAAAGACCTGAAATCTGAAACTAGCTGCCTTTTTTCCGTTTCGCCTTGCTCTTAGCCGATTTGCCGGTAACTGCGGCAGCTGAATCAGCAGTCTGGGCGGGCTTGCCCGAAATTCCTGGATCTGAGGGAACACTGCCGGGAACGATCGGATCGGAATTGAAGGGTGTGGCTGTACCGGGAGCCCAGTGGACACTTCCACTGGCTGGATCTGCAGCGGGAATGGCAGGTGCTGCTGCTGAGGAGTTTGCCGCCTGGGCAGAAGGTGTCAGCGACAGGGAATGTTTTTGCATCCAGGAAGTAAGAGCCTCAAGGAGCATATTTGACTGTTTGAAGGTTTCGAAAATCAAATGTTCTTCCGAACCTATAATGAAGAGATCTTTGTCCTGAGAAGTCACCGCATCAAACAGTTCATAAGTTCCTTTAGGCTTCACGAGTCTATCTTTCAGCCCCTGCACGAAAAAGACAGGCAAGGAATTCAACTTGCTGCATACCTGTTTTGTTTCGCGCATAAAGACAGCAAATTTCATGAGCTCTTTTGGTGTCATCTCCATTTTTGCTTTCAGATCGTCATGCCACGCTTCGCGCACCTGGGGAATTGCCGTTGCCTGCTGAGTGACCATGTCACCCACTCTAAATGGTTTGTTGGGATTGTTCAGAAAGTGAACAGCGACAGTTAGACCCATTTTCCGAGCCTGAAATCGTTCGGCGGAAGGAACAGACGAAATCACGCCATGAAGATTCTTCGAAAATTTTGCCCCCGCTCTCAGCGCAATTGCCCCACCCATGGACTCTCCGAGCAAATAGATGGGCGTGTCCTCGTGGCGATCTGAGATCAATCCCAGTACACTGCCGACGTCATTAATGGCTTCGTTCAATCGCAGCTCCTCCTGACCTGGAGTCGTGAGCCAGGCGCCAAAACCGCGCACATCCATGGCGTAAACTGCATAACCTTTCTGGGACATCTGGTAACCGAAACGTGTAAAGGCATGATTATCGAGACCCAGACCATGAACACACAAAATTGCTGCCTTGGCTGGTTTTTGCTCGGGCAACCAGCCAATTACAGGCAAAGTGCGCAGGCGGAATTCTCCGGCCAACCAGATGTACTCTGCTGCAGACTGCGGATCGAACTCGTCGATGTAATGCTTTTCGAAAATCTCTTTGCGCTCGGCCAGAGATGGCAATTTGCCTTGAGACTCCAGACTGAAACGATAATTGAGCAGATTGTCCAGCGAAGCTGAAACCATTCTCTGCATCGGCACAAGGTCTGGAGGATTTTTCATATGCCGATAGAGATTGAGCATCTGCAATTGGGCCCAGAAGAGCACTCCATAATCATCCCAGAGTCCGGACTTGGCTCGCTCAGTCGTCACAGCCAGAAGTTTTTCACCATAATGCTGCGCCTCGTCATAACGCTTCTCAATGATGAGAATGCCCATTGCCGATTCATACAAGTCGGCAAGAATTCTCGAACTCGAGGGCTGTGCCGCCGAAATCATCAGCGCCGCATTGTAGCTGGCCAGAGCGTCTTTGAACTTGCGCTCTCCATAGTAGCAGTCCCCGATTCTCTTCAGCAAAAGCGCATGACGCATTTGCCCTTCGGCATCCTTTGCCGGCGGTTGATGGTGCAAAACTTGTTCCAGATGCTTGCGTGCTTCGTTGCTTTTCTCCTGCATTTTCTCCAGAGCGGCAAGCATGTAACAGAGATCGTTTTTTCGTGAGTCATTTTGTTCTTTGGAGACGACGCGCTCAAGCATCATTTCAGCGTCATAAAGTTTTCCATCGAGCGCGGTTTGAATAATCTCCTGCTCATCGGCGTCGACATTGACATAAGTGTGATGGTGCTGAAATCCGTCATTCTTTGTCGCATTGTTGGACGCCAGAAGTATGCCCGAAGCCCTGGTCAGGCTATTTACAGAGGAGGCGGCCGAGCCGGGCGAAGATTGTGCCGGTAAGGGTGCGGCAAAGAAAGGCGCCAAAACTGATGCCACCATCACTGCCACCAGGTTCAAATTATTTTTTTTCGCCATCGAAGTTTCAGACACCCTTGACCAGCCTGGTTGCGCTTGTACAGAATTTTCGCACTCAATGAACATATAGCACAAAGAGGCGCGCAGGGTGATAACCAGGCGGATTTGAGCGGCCTTTGCCCGGACAGGGCAAAATACGGGAAAATCTCCAAAACCGTCATCTGCTGGCACATGACGTCAATATCTCCAACCATTTAAGCTTTGGACTCGAACAAACGGGCATATAAAAATAGGAGACCTCAATGGGGACGTTGGCGATGGGATTAGAAGACGGAAAACCTATACAGGTTAAGGCTTTGGACCTCGGCTCACAGGGCGAGCCAAAAGAAAACCCACAGAGTTGGGTGGCAAATGAAGCTCAATGGACACCGGAAGGGGTCAAAACCGTCCTGGCCGCTAATAATGGTCCCGACAAGCCATATGAAAAGCAGGTCCGCGAGCTGATGGGAACTGAAGACAATTATGTCTCCACTTCCAGGAACGGACTGCGCCAGTCGGTCAACGAAATGAGTACGAATGGACCGCATTTGACGTCCAAAAGCACTTTTGAAGAAGTGGAAAACAAGGTCGCTCAGGTGACCGCCGAAGGATTTGGGCCGAAAAGCACCTGGAGCCAGTCTTATAAGAATGAAGTTATGCAACGGCTCAAACTAGGCAATCCGAACATGACCGAAGCAATGGCGGCAAATAAAGACAGCGTTTACAGTGCACTGATCGCCGGCGATAGGAAACAGGCAGCTGAAGTGCTTGGACCGGCAGGAAGCACTGCCTCTGGACAACAACTTGAAGATGCCGTCAATCGGTATCAATACAGGTACATGCAAAAACACGGCATTAAAATCGACCGAACTTAAATGACCGAGCCAACGAAAAAACCTGCAAAAGAAGCGCCGGTCTATTCGCTCATCCGCGCCAGCCGCTGTTACAACTGCGACGCTAAGCTCGAGCCCGGCAATATCGTCAAGTTTTCACCAGGCAAGGACGAGCGCGAGGTGATCTGCCGCACTTGCGCCAAACTTACGGACCTTGAGTTTCTCAAAAGCGGTAATGCCAAGATTACACAACTGGCAAAGAAGTACTCAGAGCGCATTGTTGTCGTAATGCAATGGTCGGAACTGTGGAAAACTTATGAGCGAATCGGATTGCTCGTTGAGTCTGCGGCTATCGATCGCATCGAAAAAGAATTGAAAATTAAATTCGAAAACAGAGAACCGCAAGGGCAAAAAAGATAAGGAAAACAGTCGTGACCAAAAGCGACACAACAAGATCTACCGTCAGCTCAATCGAAAGAGACTTTTACAAGCTCTGGACCCCTGTTACTTTGAGATATGGGGATACGGACAGGCAGGGGCACATCAACAATGCAGCCTATTGCACCTTTTTTGAATCCGGGCGGGTGGCATTTCTTTGCCACGAACATGGCACCATAGCCGATACCGGTTTTTCATTTGTAATTGCAAAACTTTCTCTGGATTTTCTCAAAGAAATGAACTTTCCAGGCACGGTGGATGTAGGCACTCGCATCAATCAGATCGGCAAGAGCTCATTTACTTGCGGGCAGGCGCTCTTCAAAAATGGTGAGTGCTGTTCTACCGCCGAATCGGTAATTGTTCTTACAGACGACACCACAAGGCGCTCTACAGCACTGCCGGAAAAGGTTCTAGCTGTACTTCGCGATCTTCAATAAAAGCTTTGCTCATTGCTTGGCAATCAAGGCAAATTTGCTGCCGCAGTCTGATGCAAATACCGTTGCCGAGCCCGATGGCGTCGTCAAAGATCCGACTATCTGATAACCCTGCGCCTCCAGATCATCGGCGTGTTTTTCAAAATTACCGACCGACAATACGACCGAGCATGTAAAGGCAATTTCCTCCACAACGATCACTTGCGGACCGGAAGGAAACTTGATTGCGCAAATGTTTCCGCCTGATGATTCCCAGACCTTCTGTCCTTTGAGAACATCGCAAAACGCTCTGGCGTCGGCACGCACATCGCGAGACGGATGAACCAGATATTCAACCTCAGTGCCTTCTTGACCGCTGCGGCCATTTTGCCTGCCTGCCGGCGAAACCGGTGCACGCGGCAAAATGCCTGAAGAAGAAGATGCCGGAGCTTTCCCTTCAGAAACAGTGGATGAAACGCTGGAAGCTGCCGATGATGCTCCGGCAGTCGAATTTGCGGTTGTTGGAGCAGCCGGAGAAATGGCAGGCGGTCGCAATCCGCGGCGCCTTTCCATATTGAGACGCAACATTGCCGACGTGGTTCGCTGTTTGAATTCCATCGCCATGTCTGCTTTGCCGCTGTGCTCTATTTGGCGCGCAATTTTTTGCAGCTCTTCGGCAATCGTTTTTTGATTGTCGCCGAACTCGTCTTCAAGTGAAGTGATTATCTTGATAATCACCTCTTCGGGATTTTCTATGGAGGCGTCGTTCATTGCCGATAAAGCCAGGTCGAACCGCCCTCGTTGATTGTCGTTAGCCATAGATGAGGGAGCGTACTCCTTGAAAGCCAAAGGCCGAACTGTATTCTATCGCCACTCTATAGCCAGCCGCCAGATCCATATGACATCCGCAAAACCCTTAGGATTGTCTGAATCGTCCCCGGTTCGTGGCACAATTAGCTTTGGGGTAAGGAGCCAGGCGGTTGCCGGCAAGATTATGGCAAAAATCATCGTAGTCGAAGACGATCAAGAAATACGCGAGGCACTCGTGGACGTGCTTGTGCACGAAAAACACACTGTTGATGCTCTGGGCGACGGAACTGAAGCCTGGGAAAGCTTGCAAAGATTTGAGTACGACCTGATTATTCTCGATTGGGGTTTGCCCGGTTTGGATGGGCTGGAAGTAATGAAGAGATTCAGAGCAAAAGGCGGTGCAACACCGGTGCTTTTTCTCACCGGCAGAAACACAGTCGATGAAAAACTGACCGGATTGGATTCCGGCGCCGATGATTATCTGCCTAAGCCTTATGACATGCGGGAATTCAGGGCCAGGGTGTCGGCTCTTTTGCGGCGACCGCGCGAACTTTCCTCCGACATCATTCGCTGGTCTGACATCGAGCTTGATATCAAAGCTTTTCGCTGCTTGAGGCGAGGAGAAGAAATCAGATTGCTGCCCAAAGAATTTGCCCTTCTGGATTTTCTGATTCGCAATCGCAACCTGGTTTTTACACCCGATCAATTAGTCGACAAACTCTGGGCCGGCGACACGGAAGTTTCCGTTGATGCGATTCGTCAATGCGTCAAACGTTTGCGCACCAAGATCGATGTTTCCGACAGACCTTCATACATAACCACGGTGGTTGGCGTCGGCTACAAGGTCGAGGCCGAATAAAAAGAACTGCTCCAAGTCGAAGAGCCGCATTGCTGCGGCCCCTCTTCCCTTGCGAGTCAAACTTTTTACGGTGTGAAAACAGTACCGGGATGCAATCTCTGCCATTTGTCGCCGAAGTATCCGACGCCCGCTTGCTGAGAAACCGTACCGTTTCTGTAAACTCCTCTCATCAAAACAAATGGTTTGCCGCCTTCATTTGCGAACAAGCCGATGTTGCCATGACTGTCGGTGCTGATTTTGACCTTGATATCGCCATTGGTGCCGTCCGGCAACGTGATTTCATTGTGCCCTTGTTGGTGCAGCGCATAGGCAGCTTGTAATCTTTGCCCCGGAGATTGTGTTGAATCGCCGACTACGCCCAGGAGCGTATTTTGGTCCAACGACTTATCATATTCAACATTTGTCGAATACTTTGGATCAACGCGGCGATTTTCACCAAATCCAGTGCCATCTTTCAATTGCTGCGCTTGAGATTGGGAAGCAAAAGTCTTCATTTCATTGAGGTCGACAGTGTGATCGGTCCAAGACTTCCAGGTATTGCCCATTGCCGACCCAAGACCCGGCTCGGTGGAGTCTGTGGAATGATTAATCTGGTCGAACCAATTGGATGACATCAGCGCCGCCAATCTGGTCAGCCCTTGCTTTTCAGTATCACCGGCGATGTTTGAGAGCTGTTCTTTGGTAAATTGTCCATCTTCCGGTGAAAAGCGATGCCCTTCCTCCTCCATGACGGCAAGCTGAGGAAGCGTCCCTGTGCCGACAAATACTTTTGCCAAATTCTCCAGGTCTTGCTTGGATGTGCCTACGTTTCTTTCCAGCGAGGCTTCTGCCAACTTGCGAGATGCGTCATTCGGGTCGTTAACGTAATTGGCTATGTCATTGGCAGCGCGAATCAAATCGCTCATGATTGAAAACCTCCAGAACTCGCAGGAAGGAATAGCACCACACTCGGTGCATCCAACAGAAAGGGGATTGAGAACTTCGTTTTGAGGGGCATCGACTTTCAGATGCCGACTGTTTCACTTTAGCAAAGCCGCATGACATTGGTTTGACGGAAGCTTTCAGGCTGCTGCTTGGGCAGCGGGCTGGGCGCTGAACAGGCTGTCGGGATGCATTTGCTTCCAGCGGCTGCCTTCAAAATCGACCTCTTGCCCGTTCTTGTCTTTTTGATGGCTAAATGAATCGCCATCACTAATGGCTCGAAGCACTACATATTCTTTACCGGTAGCAGGATCGGTGGCAAACATCTGCACCATCGATCGCGACGAGCCTTTTATAGGTATTTCCTCCAAACGCACACTCAGCTGATTGCCGTTGGCGTCCGTGATTGAAGTTGGTGGTTGTCCGCTTTCGACCAGGTTCTTGACTGCTTTCAATCGATCCTCTATTGATGAATTGGCGGCCGTCAATGCCGCCAGATCTGCCGAAGGAGATCGTGATGGAACCGGAGCGGGCTCTGGTGCATTTTGTGGAGGTTGACCATCATTAATTACATCTTGCATCGTAAACGACGTATACGAGCCGCCATTCAATTCTGTCAGGTGATGCGCGGCAGCTATTTGAGCGGCATTGGCAATGTCCGGATTAGGGTTCTGGCTGGCAGCTATAAGTTCTGGATAGGAAACAGTCTGGTCGCCATCGGTATCAAGGTTTGGAAATTGTGAGGCCAAAAATTGCGACTCAGCCGCATAATTTTGCGCGGCATCGGAAGATACCGGTGCAGCCTGGGGCACAGCTGAGTCTCCCGAGAATTGCATGTAATCCGGACCCTGTTGCGTAGGATCCATAGAAATCATAGGATTGTCATCGATCACCGGAAAGACAGGCGAAGTATCCCCGGTAGGTACCTCACCTGTGCCGGCCGGTTGTGCGTCTTGGGGGGTGGAAACAGACTGATTCTTGGCAGTGGCGATTTCATCAAAGCTGACATCGTGATCGGCATAGCGCATATATTCTGCAGCCAGCTGCGTAAATAAATCGCCTTTCGACGTAAGTGAATTGGCTTCACCCTGTTCAATAATATTGTCGTGGTTAAGATCAAGATTTTCTTCTTCCGCCCAAACCAAACCGGGCAGTAGCTGACGATTGACAAGATCCATCAGAGCGGCATTTTTGAAGTCCTGATCTTGAGAAAAGTCATGGTCGCCAAAGAGGCTGACTGCCTCATCGGATAAATGTTTGGAGCTTTCACTCGGGCTGCCTAGAACAACCGCATCAGCCACTGCATTTCCAATTGTTCCGGCATCACCGGCAGTGGTACCCATAGATTCCTCACTGATGAATAAAATAAAGTCTGCTTAGTTTTCAGAGAAGGAATTCTCTCCTCAGAATCCCTTCTCCGGTTCGGCGTTAATGTTGTGGGAAGATTTCTCCCTTCCTCTTTCCCACGCCCACAGATTAGCGAAAGCATATGACATTGATTTGACGAGCAATGAATTATTCCAAGTGAAAAGAGCCAAATCCAACAATGTTGGCTCTGGCTCTTCCCGACCTCTCCGTTCAATTTTTTCGAACAGAATCTGACTTATGAATCCAGATTCTCACGAGCTTTTTTGGAAGTATTCGCAACACCGCGCTGCTTCCAACACTGGCAATTTAAAGCAGCGGCATGACATTGGTTTGACAGATCGGCGGTTGAACAAAAGATTGAGAAAAGTTCAGACAGAGCGTCGACTCGGTGCCGGAGTCTGGGCTGGGCTTATTTTTGCTTTCAAGCCTTCTAAAGCCAGATAGAAAATCGGCGTTATATATAAGGTGACAAGTTGAGAAACCATCAGTCCACCCAAAACCGCCAAACCAAGCGGCTGGCGCGACTCACCACCGGCGCCCCAACCAAGGGCCAGAGGAATACTGCTCATAATTGCCGCCATAGTCGTCATCATGATCGGGCGAAAGCGCACCAGACAAGCTTCATAAATAGCCTCGCGCGGTGTCTTGCCGTGATTGCGCTGGGCGTCAAGGGCAAAGTCGACCATCATGATGGCGTTTTTCTTGACGATGCCGATAAGAAGAATAAGACCCAGAAATGCATAGATATTCAGGTCAATATGGCAGAGGTAGAGCGTAATCAGTGCGCCCAGTCCGGCAGGCGGCAAACCAGCCAGGATGGTGATGGGATGAAGAAAACTTTCATAGAGAATTCCCAGAACTATATATATGACCACGATCGACAAAATCAGCATCGACCACATGCCTTTGAGCGATGACTGGAAAGCCTCGGCGCTGCCCTGGAAGCGATAGCTGACGCCATCAGGCAAGACTTGCTTGGCAGTAGTCTCTACGACCTTTACGGCATCACCCAGTGAGGCGCCCGGCTTCAAGTTGAATGAAACCGTCGCCGCCGGCATTTGTCCGACATGATTGACAAGCAGCGGCCCGACTGCCGGCACCATTTTTGCCACCGCGCTCAGAGGCACCAATTCACCGGTTTTCGAACGCACGTAGAGCAAAGGCAGGGAGTTGGGTTGCAATCGATACTCAGGCTCCAATTCCACAATTACTCTATATTGATTGCTGGGCGCATAGATTGTCGAAACCATACGGTTTCCATAGGCGCTGGAAAGAGCATCTTCGACCTGCTCTGCCGAAAGTCCCAGGGTGGCTGCTTTGTCCCTGTCCATGCGTACATCTATTTCAGGACTGTTGATTTGCAAATCAGTAGTCACATCTTGAAGGTCCGGCATTTCTTTCAAGCGTTTTTCCAGATCGAAAGTACTTTTGTACAATTCTTCTGTGTTGGAGCTTTGCAGTGAAATTTGATACAGACTTTTCGTCAGCTGCCCGCCGATGCGAATGGACGGCGGGTTTTGCAGAAAGATTCTGATGCCGGGCACCCTGGCAAATTTCACCCTCAAATCTTTGATGATTTCATCGGCAGACTGTTTTCTCTGGCTGCGCGGCTTTAAGTGCATGAAAATCCGCCCCGTATTGCTGGCCACATTCGGCCCGCCGGCACCGACCGATGACATGATGTCCTGCACATTGGGATTAGCCATGGCAATGGCGGCCAGCTCTTTCTGGTGACGCACCATATCGTCGAATGATATGCCCTGGACGCTCTCTGTCAGCCCGAAAATCTGATCTATGTCTTCGGACGGCATGAATCCTTTAGGGATTTTGACAAAAAGCATGGCCGTCATCGCCGTCATTACCAGAAAAGAAAGAAAGATCAGCCAGGGATGTTTCATAACCACGCGCAGGCTTTGATCGTAAAAGCGGGTCCAGAGAGTGAAAATCGATTCGGTAAATTGCAATAACTTAGACTGGTGCATCGACGAATGCGCGCTCAAAAAGCGGCTGCACAACAGTGGCGTCAGGCTGAGAGAAACAACCCCTGAGATGAGAATGGCACAACTTATGGTGACGGCAAATTCGTTGAAAAGTCGTCCGACAATACCACCCATGAATAATATTGGAATGAATACGGCCACAAGTGAAATAGTCATCGAGAGAATGGTAAAGACAATTTCGCGCGAGCCAATTAGCGCAGCATCCATTCTCGATTCGCCCGCTTCCTGATGCCTGACGATATTTTCCAAAACGACAATGGCATCGTCGACAACGAAACCTACCGACAATGTCAAAGCCATAAGAGACAGGTTGTTGATGCTAAAACCAAGCAGGCTCATGGCCCCGCATGTACCGACCAGCGAAAATGGCAAAGCCAGACTGGGGATGAGCGTGGCTGAAACATTGCGCAGAAACAGGAAGATGACAATTACCACTAAAACTACAGACAATGCCAGAGTCAACTCGACGTCACGCACCGACTCTCGAATAGTCTGAGAGCGATCGTAGAGAGTGTCGATGGAAACAGCTGCAGGAATCTGCGCGCGCAATGAGGGCATCACTTTGTTGATGGCGTCGACAATTTCCACGGTGTTGCTGCCGGGTTGTCTTTGCACACCCAAAACGATGGCGCGTGTTTTGTCGAACCAGCTGGCCACCTTATCGTTTTCCACACTGTCGATGGCTTTGCCGACCTCTTTCAGGCGAACAGGCGATCCGTCGCGATAAGCGACAATCAAAGGTTCATACTGCGACGCTGTAAGCAGCTGCCCGTTGGGCTGCACCATATAAGATTGAAACTGTCCATACAGTGCACCGGAAGGCAAGTTGACATTGCCCTGGCGGATGGCATTTGTCACTTCATCGATGCCAATGCCGCGGGTAGCAAGAGCGTTGGGATTCACTTGCGCACGGACGGCAAATTTCTGAGGGGCCAGAACCTGCACTTGCGCCACGCCTGTGATCATAGAGAGACGTTGAGCGATTATGGTTTCGGCATACTCGTCTACCTGGAAAAGAGGCAAAGTGGGAGAGCTGACGGCCAGATAAATAATCGGCTGATCGGCGGGGTTGACTTTCTTAGCGGTCGGAGGCGTCGGCATGCCGGGCGGCAACTGGGATGATGCGGCTGCGATAGCGGCTTGTACATCTTGTGCGGCGGCATCGATGTCGCGATTGAGATTGAACTGCAAGGTGACATTGGTCAAACCGATGGCGCTTGTGGAATTCATCGCCTCCAGTCCGGCGATTGTGGAAAATTGTCTTTCCAGAGGAGTAGCGACTGCCGATGCCATCGTGTCCGGATTGGCTCCAGGCAATTGCGCGCTAACTTGCAAGGTCGGAAAGTCGACGTTGGGCAAATTGTTGACCGGCAAGGTCCAATAACCAAGCAGACCGAAAACGAATATCGCCACCATGACCAGGGTGGTCATCACCGAGCGGCGAATGAATAGATCGGTAAGACTCATTTTCTCAGGGTCTCGTCCATCACTTAGGTTTGTTGCTTTCAGCCACAGGCGGTTGGATTTCCACAGAAGCATCCGGCATCAGCTGCATGTGGCCATCCACTACTATTTGATCGCCTGGTTTTACCCCACCTTCAATCACGCTCAGATCGCCTGCATTGTATTTTGGTTTGACAATCACCAGTCGGGCTTTCTTGTCGGCGCCGACAAGATAAACATATTGTCCGACCTGGCCGACCTGCACGGCTTGCGCCGGCACCACGACAGCATCATATATGGTATCGAGATCGAGGACAGCCTGCACGTATGTGCCCGGCCAGAGCACCTCATTTTCATTGGTAAAGGTTGCCTTCAAAAGAATGGTGCCGGTATTTTTCTGCACGCTGTTGTCGATGAAAGTAAGCAGCCCGGTGATCTTGCCGACGTGTTCGGGCAGCCCTTCTATTTCCACGGTAAGAGGATGCTCTTTTTGCAATTCTTGAATGCGAGGCAGCTCTTGCTCGGGTACGGAGAAGCTGACGTAGACGGGTTTTACTTTATTAATTACAACAAGGCTCGAGGCATCGCCGGCTTTCACCATTTGCCCTCTATTGACAAGAAGCGCGCCTGTCTTGCCATCCATGGGCGCGGTGATGCTGCAGTAGGCCCTCTGCAGCCGGGCATTGAGCAGATCAGATTCTGATGCATGCAGCGCTGCTCGCGATGCTTCCATCTGAGCCTGATCCGATTGAATCATTGACTTGCCATTTTCCATAGCGGCGCTGTCGGCCTTAACTGTTGCAGACAAGGATGCGACATTGGTGGCATAGCGATTTTCCTGCTCGACTGAAACCGCACCTTCTTTTACCAGCTCCTGATAGCGGGCATGATCGCGTTTGGCATTGGCTTCCTCAGCCATATCTCTTTCACGATTGGCAGCCAATCTGGCCAGCTCGGCGCGATCTTTAGCTATCAATGACAGGCATTTTGAAACATCGGCTTTTGCTTGCGCGACTTTGGCCGACGATTGCCTGATCGCCTCATCGAAAGGTCTGGGATCGATAGTAAATAATCTTTGTCCGGTTTTTACCCGGTCACCTTCTTCAAAAAGCACATCGACAAGTTCGCCGTCCACGCGCGAGCGCACTGCCACAGTAGAGAGTGGCTCCACATGGCCGACCGCCTTGAATTGTCTGGGCACGTTCATTGTTTGAACAGTGGCCACACGCACTACTGCCGCTCGCTTAGCCTCGCCCGGTTTTTTCTCATCACCCTTACTAAAAAAGGCGAAAGCAGCCAGAGCGGCCAGCAAAAATAAAACCACCAGGAAAGAAACGACGCGACTATTCGGCTTTCCGGCAGCGGCTGTGCTGCCGGTCTCCGAAGTCTGGCTGTCGCGCGTCAGCATCTTTATCTGCGCTCCTCTTCCAGTGCTTCCTTCAATAGTCGCAAACCATTTTGAATCTGTCTTACCTTTTCGTCCGGCAATCGGGTCAAAACTCTCGTCAATTCTGCAATCGCAACTTCTTCCACTATTCTGTATTCTTCTTGACCCTTTTGAGTAAGAGAAAGTTGCAGGCAGCGCCGCTCTTTTGGATCTTCGCTGCGCGTCACCAGGCCTTTTTTGACCAGGCGATCGACAATGCTGGAAGTGGTGGCATTGCTGACAGCGAGATACTCAGAAACTGTAGTGAGAGTGCTGGACGGGTGGCGTCTGATAAAAGAAAGAGCGCGAATTTGCGGAACGGAAGCCTTATCTCCAAGCTCTCTTCTGATGCCACGCCTTATATAGTGCATAACAACAGGGATCGATTCGAGAATTTCTTTAGAGCAGATGGTTGATGTAGGCTCCGTGGCGACCACGATCGTCACTCCAGCATGTCAATATAATTATAGACTAATAGTTAGCCTACCTAACTAATAGTTTGAGATCAGAGGCCTGATTCGGCTTCTGCCTTGAGCTGGCCTGCCGTCTGAGTTTCAACGGACGGGCTGAAAGCGGCCTCAGAGGTTGTGGATTGAGCCCTGGCCGGTTCATGCTTAGCAGGCTGAGAACGTTTAAGACGAAACTGAACGGCATAAAAGACGGCCGCCAGAATCAGGGAGCAAAGCGCTAAAACCAGCATGCCTTGCTGATGTCCGAAGCGAGAAAATACCTGCCCGATCAAAAGCGGGAAGGTGATTCCGGCAAAAGCGCCGAAGGTGACGACAAGCGATGTAATAGAGGCGCTGTGCGCTCCGTAGCGCTCGGAAGCACTGGAAATCAAAGTAGGAAAAATCGGTCCTAAACCCAGTCCCAGAAGAAATACCACAGCCAGGGCCAGGCTGCCCAGGGTGGGAAACAGGCAAAGGCTGAGAATCATGGAAAAAACCAAACCAATGGCTGAAAGAGCTATGACGGCAGAAGAGTAGTGTCTAAAGAGCGGAATGGCTACCATCCGTCCTGTCGTCAAACCGCCCCACAAGGCAGTCATGCTCAAAGCGGCCAGTTCTTTGGGCAGACGGCAGGTCATGCTCAGATAAGTGAAAAGCCAGGTAGCAACTGCCACTTCAATTCCTACATAGAGAAACACGGCCAGGGTATAAAGCACGGCCGGTGTTTGCATAGGGTGAAAGTGGGCGCTTCTGGCATCGGCCGGCGGCACTGTGACATCGATGTTTTTAGCGGCCAAAGCAGTAAGGAACACGGCCAGAGCATACAGGGCGCCGAAGAAGTAGACAGCATGATAAGACCAGGGCGAATTCAAACCAAAATAAGCAATCACCGGACCCAGCAAGGCTCCGATCCCGAAAAATACATTCAGCTTGCCGACTGCGGCCGCACTCGAGCCTGACGCCAGGCGCAAAATGCAGATCGTGCCGGCGATGCTGTTCAGTCCTGCCCCCACTCCAAGTGCGGCAGCGCCCAGCGACAGTCCCAATCCGCCTGTTCCCACTGAAAGAATCTCCAGTCCGCCGCCGAAAAGCAGTGCAGCGGCAAGCAAACACTTGCGTCCGCCAAACCTTTCCACAAGCTGGCGCCCGACTGCCAGAGGAAGCAGGGAGCCGGCACTATAGACGCTGATTATCGACCCGGCTTCGACCAGGGGCATTTTCTGGGCGACGGCAATGGAAGGAACGAGTGGGCCGAACCAACCGCAATTCAATCCGGCCAGACAAGTAAGAGCGCCGGACACCATAAGTATCCTGAGAGTCAGTCGTTCGTTCTCGAGATTAACATCGCTCAAATTAGATTGCGCCCGGGTCAAGGTTTCCATCAGATGATTTTTGCATAGAGCGATCAAAGCGACGAGCACAACTGGAAAATCAGTCGCAATTCAAAACAATATTACTCGGCTGAAAATCGCCGCTGCACGCTGGCTGTAGAACTGCCAGACTTTTCTGAGCCATGATTTTGCGCTGCATCGATAAAAGTCTTGAAAAGTTGTTTGTTTGACGGAAAATCTCTTTCAGGATGCCATTGCACACCGACGACAAAACGATCTCCCTTTAATTCAATGGCTTCCACCATGCCATCATCGGCAGTGGCAGCAACGGCCAGCTCATCTCCAGTTTTGTCGACACACTGATGATGTGAGGTCGGTACTTTCAGCGTATCGATGCCGTCATAAATAGATTTCAATCTAGTCAACTTGGCAAAGCGCACGTCATGTTTGTTGAAGCCCTTCTGCCAGCCGTCCTTGCTGGCATGGGAAACTTTCATTTCGGGAAGTTTTGTCGGGATGTCCTGAATTAGAGAGCCGCCCCGTGAAATATTGAGAGCCTGGCAGCCGGCACAGATTCCCAGAAAAGGCAGTTTGGTTTTTTCCACGACAGCTTTAGCCAGGAGAATATCAAAACGCCAGCGTTCTTCATCCATGACTTCAGTCTTGGCGTCAACCTTCTGCCCGTAAAGAGAGGGCGGATAATCGTCGCCGCCGATCATCATGACGCCGTCGAGCGCCTTGAGCACGCGGTTTAGATCATCCTCGGGCATGGGCGGCAGCAAAACCGGAATCGCTCCGGCATTTTTGAGAGCCTGAACATAAGGTGCCGACAAACCAATCAAGCGCGGTTTGTCGCCATCGATGTCGCAATTGACGCCGATTATGGGCTTTCGTGCCTCTGCTTTCGACTCTTCAACGGCTGAGACGGTTGAAGGTGCAGTGAAAGTCAGTAAGGAAGCGAAAAGAAATGCCGCAATGCTTGAATGTTTCACGATGGTCTCCAGAGAAAATCCTGATTGATCATATACGACAAAGGCCAACTCAGAAATAGAAGCCCACTCCGCAGTTGACGCTCTGCAACATTTGCCGCGTATTGCCGAATTGATAATCGAGGCCGAGCGGCACATTTGTGTTGCCGTTAGATGTGCTCAATGAAGACAATCCAATGATGTGCGTGACGCCTGTCCACATCCTGCCGCGTTTGTATCTCAGACCATAGGTGAACATTTGCTTGCAATTGGAAGGAAACACCGGCGTCACAGCTTGATGGACAATGGGCTGATTGTTGAAACTGAAACCACCCGATAAGCTCCAACTTTCGTTGAAATCATAATCAAATCCATTATTCAAGAGCCAGACATCTCTGTATCCAGGCGAGAAAGGAAGATTGGCAATGCCAGTCACATGGGCCTGTCCAAAAACGCTTGTAGAATTGCCTATCCATCCGCCTTCCGTAATGAGGCGCAATTTCCTGACCGGTTTAAAACTGACACCCAGAGAAATTCTTTGCGGCAGAGTAAAACTTTCTATGCCAATGCGGCCTGTGCGTTTGCTCACACCAGGGATATCGAAAGAGGCATCATTGGAATTCATGGTGCCGGCCCAGAGCGGCGAACGATAACTAATGCCGGTCGACCATTTAGGATTGATCAAGTAAAGCGCACCCAGAGTAAATCCGCTGCCCACGGCCCAACTCTTGGGCCAATCGAGTTTGCCCGGTCCGAGCACGAGCTTAGTGTCGAAGGAAAGCACTTCCACTCGGGGCCCGGCGCCAAACATCAACTTTTCAGTGGGGCGATAGGCGAAATTTATATAAGAAGAATAATGCGTATAGTCGAGTGACGATTTCGTCTTTCCGCCTGGATATAAAAGGAAGGGGCTGTTGAATGAGCTGCTCCAGCCGCCTTTTTCAAAGGCGATACCGGTGGAAAGTTTTTCAGTGAGCGGGCGGACATAACCGAGATTGTACGATCTCATGCACCTTACCGAAGAAAGAGCGCCGCCGGCCGGCCCGTTCCATTGGTTGTGCGGATAGATGAAAGTCAATTTCGAATCGAAGCGCCCCCGCTTGTGCAGCCCAAGGGCAGCCGGTTGGCGTATCTGCGCCAGAGCGGTGTCCCCGACCGCCACCTCGGTGCCGCCCCTGGCATCGGCTTGATAGCTGTGTCCCAGCTCCTCCAAACCGTTCAACTGCGCTCTCGCTTCCGATTGTGATACCACAGACAGTACCAAAAGAAAGATCGCGTATCGCCAGAGAGAAACCAAGACGTTTACAACACCAATCAAACAGACCGAAAAACTATAACAAATGGGAGTTTTCGAATTAATCACTAAAAGCGATTGGCATTTCCAGCCCAAATCCCCGAAAGGGATATATGTCAATTGTTTCGAGCCTTCTTTCCAATTTCCAAGAGTACCTTAATTGGTGCACGCGAGCAGGATTGCCGCGCCAGAAATGGGTATTTTGCTAGAAAGCCCTGGGAGAATGCGCCCTCCCACATTTTCTACAAAGACTGAGACATTACAGTATGGATCAGGCTTTTCATCCTGGTTTGGAGGAGATATGATGCCTGAGCGAAAGGGAAAAGATTGCCGCCCGGACCTTTTCAGATTAGGGCTTTTGTCCATGTGCTCAATCACCTTGTCTGCGACTCCCAGCCTGGCAGTGATTTCGCAGCAAGACGCGGTGCAGTCCATTCAAGACGCTAAAGTTCTGCCGGCCGATGCGCGTCTGAAAGTACAGGTCAATAAAGACGTAGCTACGGTTTCAACCTTTCATCATGACAAAGACAATCTTAACGACTTAAAAATCGACGCCGTCATGATCGGCAAAGCGATCATGGACGCCCCCTCCAGCGAAATCGTCAGAGTGGTTGTCTACTTCTACAATCAAGCTCTCACCGACATGAAAGTAGTGAGCGTCTCGGCAGGCGACATCAAAGCCTTCGGCACCGGTCAAATGGCCCAAGATCAACTTTTGCGATCGATCAGTCTGGAGACAAAATCGGTCGCCCGTGATGACAGCAACTCAGATATTACGTCTTATTTGGAGGCAGCACGATCTTCTCGCGCCGACACCAGGACTAAAGTCTCTATCGTCCAGAACACTATGACCGTCTATGCTCCGATTGAGTTCGGCATGACGGAAAGAGACTGCAAAATTGAAGGTTTGCGTTTGGCCGAACGCGCCAAATTAGTGGCCCCTGCCAATGTGCAAATGATCAAAGTGAGCTTTACAGAACCAGGCCCTTATGGGCACGAACGCTCGATGAGTTTTGAAGTAAGCCGCCTCAATGCCATCAACAATTCAGTAAACAGCGCCATGGAAGACATAAAACTTTGACCTCCTCCCCGTCCTGAAGGAAGGGGATTCCGGCTAGACAAGAACGCTTG
>CAZHEZ010000023.1:0-54782 GCA_964531315.1 uncultured Candidatus Obscuribacterales bacterium
ACTCTAGCCAGCGGTGCACCGGGTGCAACCAATTCGTGGACTGCGACCTTGTATGTTTTCTTGTCGACTTCTACTTCAAAATTGTAGGGTCCGACCTTTTCTGTTGCGCCTCCGCCGTGACCATTGTTCGAAGTTGGAGAGCCGCTCCCCGATTGTGCCGCTGAGACGGCAGAGCCGACCGGCACCACCGTCGGTGCGGCAGCTTTTGGCGCTTTGGCCACAAACGATTTCATGAACTCGGATTCAATGTAGGTGGTATAGGTTTCGGCATTGATGAATTTGGGATCTTCCAATTCGGCAATATGGAAAGGAATTGTTGTGGCAACGCCCTCAATTTTGAATTCACTGAGTGCCAGTTTCATTCTGTCGATCGCTTCCTTTCTGTCGCGTCCCCAGACAATCAGTTTTGCCAATAAAGAATCGTAGAAAGGAAGAATCTGGTAGCCGCTGTAGCAGGCGCTGTCCACGCGCACCCAGGGCATGCGCGGTTCGACGAAGTTTTTCACCGTGCCCGGAGCCGGCATGAAATTCTTGTATGGATCTTCTGCATTGATGCGGCATTCGATTGAGTGACCGCGGAATACAACTTCTTCCTGCTTGAGGCTGAGCTTTTCGCCGTTGGCGATGCGGATTTGCTCTTTGACGATGTCTACGCCTGTGACGTATTCGGTGACAGGGTGCTCGACCTGCACTCGCGTGTTTACTTCCAGGAAGTAGAAGTCGTTGCCGGCAACTAGAAGTTCAAAAGTCCCTGCTGATGTATAACCCAGCGATTTTGCGCCTTTGACGGAGGCGGCCAGCAGTTTTTCTCGGACTTCTGGACTCAATTTTGCGGCCGGGGATTCTTCGATTAACTTTTGGTGGCGGCGTTGCGTGGAGCAATCGCGTTCGCCCAGATGAATGACATTGCCGTGCTCGTCGCCGAGGATTTGCACTTCCACATGGCGCGGGTGGTCCAGATACTTTTCGACGTAGACTTCGCCTGAGCCGAAATAGCTTGCCCCTTCGCGTTGGGCTGCAGTAAAGGCGGATTCGGCTTCCGCCTCAGCGCGCACTACTTTCAGCCCGCGCCCGCCACCGCCTGCGCTGGCTTTGATGGCAATCGGGTAGCCGTATTTGGCGCCCAGTTTTTTTACTTCGTCGGCGGAATTGACCGGATCTGTGGTTCCGGGCACTACTGGCACGCCAGCTGCTTCCATTGCCCGTCTCGATTCAACCTTCGAACCCATGCGATGAATGATCTCTGGTTTGGGCCCGATAAACTTGATGCCTGCTTCAGCGCAACTTCTGGCAAAGTCGGGATTCTCGGAGAGAAAACCGTAGCCCGGGTGTACAGCATCGGCACCCGAGGACTTCGCAATGGCTACCACTTGTGCGGCGTCCAGATAGACCTTCTGCGGCTGCCCTTCCAGTTGGAATGCTTCGTCCGCCAGGCTGACGTGGCGGCTCAATTTATCCGGCTCGGAATAGATAGCGATGGTCTTGATGCCCATCTCGCGGCAGGCTGTGATGACGCGAACTGCAATTTCCGACCGGTTGGCAATCAGTACTTTCTTGATCATGGCGAAGCGCGTTTCCTCAGAATAATGGAGGGATCTATCCGCAGGTTATTTAGTGAGAAATAAACCCTACCAAAAAATGGAGCATTACCTCCAATTCGAAATGTTCTATTGATGTCAAGAAAAGAGCGCGCTGGTTCTCTGCGCTCCCTGCCTCTGGCCTCAATCAGCACTTGTGACAGTTGACGCACTGTTTGTGCGCCATCGTGCGCCAATTTGAGGATGGTACGATCTTTGGTTGTGTTTGTTTTTCGGAGGGTGCAAAGGTAATGGCAACTGGGTCCGGTGTAACGACTGTCTTTATAGCCGGCAGCGGCTTTATGGGCTCAGGCATAGCTTTTCTAATCGCCACAAGGACAAAAGCGAAAGTTTATATCTACGATATTTCCAAAGCCTCTCTGCGCAAGGCCAATGAGACAATCGAAAAATATGGCAGGACATCTGTCGATAAGAAGATTTTGGACCCGGAGGATGTGGCTGACGCTCAAAGACGCATCGTCTCGACCGAACGCTTGCAGGATGCGGTTTATTGCGACCTGGTCATTGAAGCGATTGCCGAAGATCTTTCCGTAAAGCAAAAACTTTTCAAAGAGCTGGACGAGATTTGCGACAAGAAAACAATCTTCGCGTCCAATACCAGCTCTCTTTCGATTACATCGATAGCGGCGGTGACCAAAAGATCGGATCGGGTCATGGGTATGCACTTCTTTTCGCCGGCCCATGTTATGAAGCTGGTCGAGCTGATTCCAGGCTTCGATACTTCCGATGACACTCTTTCGGCAGTGACCAGATTTGGCGAAGAGCTGGGTAAAACACTGATCCGCTCGAAAGACATGCCCGGCTTCATCACTACCCGCCTGGGCCTGTGTTTGATAAACGAAGCTGCTTTTGCGCTTATGGAAGGTCTTTCCACTGCACAAGATATCGACCAGGGCATGAAGCTAGGTTATAACCATCCGATGGGCCCCCTGGAATTGGGCGATTTTGTCGGTCTGGATATTGTCTTGCACGTGATGGAAGTATTGCAGGAGGGCTTCGGCGATCCTAAATATCGTCCTTGCCCAGTCATCAAACAGCTCGTCAATGCCGGACACTTAGGTCGCAAGACAGGACGCGGCTTTTATGTGTACGAACCGAAAGAGGCCGCCAAAAAGTGATTCTTTTTTCCTTCTTGATGGCCAATACGGTTCTCATTTCTTGCTTATTAGGAATGACGATCGCATTCTATGCGCTGCTCAAGCGGGTCGACAACTGCAAAACACCCGATCGCGATCTGCCGTTTATCTCTGTAGTCATTCCTGCCCGCAATGAAGAAATGAAGATCGCTCGTTGTCTTGAATCCATGTTGGCTCAGGATTATCCGGCTTTCGAGTTGGTTGTAATTGACGATCGCTCGACAGACAAAACCGCCGAGATCATTGAAAGCTTTGCGTTGAAGGACAGCCGCGTCAAATTCGTGCGCGGCAAAGATGCTCCCGACGGCTGGGTGGGCAAGTGCAATGCACTGGCATATGCCGTCGGTTTTGCCTCCGGTGATTGGTATGTGTTCACTGATGCAGATACGTGTCACGAGCCCAATTCGCTGCGTGACGCCATCGGATATGCAGTGACAAACAAGGTAGATCTCGTTTCCTTCGTGCCCCTGCAAGAACTGGGCAGTTTATTCGAGCGTGTCGTGATGACGGTTTTGTTGTCGTCATTCTTGCTGGGCGATCCATTTCATACCGTCAACGATCCACTGGCAAAGCGAGCCTATGCTTACGGTCAATACATCATTTGCCGCCGCCGTTCTTACCTGGCTTTAGGCGGACACCAGTCGGTGCGCGACACGATTGTCGAAGACCATGCACTCGGTCGCGTGTTTAAAGAGAAGGGCTACAAAATCGCCGTTGCCGACGGCAAGACGCTTTATCGTGTGCGCATGTACCTGGATCTGGAGTCGATGTGGCAGGGCTGGACTAAAAATCTCTATTCGCTAATTGACAGCAGTCCCATTCATCTTATATGCGTCCTGATCAGCCTGAATTTGGCTGTGGTCATGCCGGCAGTAAATATTCTTATGGTTGGCTCTCAGTGGGTGAATCATCCGGCAGACCATTTCACGCCGTTTTCCACAATGCTGGTTGCCTGCCAATTTTTGATGATGATTTTCTGGTTTAGACTGACAGCGGAGCATAGAAGCGGCGTCAGTCCGCTGTATTTTCTTATGCTGCCTTTCGGCGCACTGTCCGTGACGCTTTTGCACATACATTCAGCCTATCTGGTGCTTTTTGGCCGGGAAGTGAGCTGGAAGGGGCGGCGCTACACGGTCAATTCTGCCAAGACGATCCGCTCAAGCCAGACTGGTCAAGAGAATCGGGAGAACGTCCTGTCCTCGAATTCTGGCGAGTAAGCGACCATTAATGCTATTCTCTGTTGAGGAGCGTTGCCATAGACGCTCAGGCGTCATGTATTTAGTAAAAGGCCCGGGTGCTTATGAAGTGCCCAAACCATGAGCCAGCATAGACGTTGAGTCGCCCGATCCTAGTTGCTACTGCTTTCTGCCTTTGCTGGACGGCTTTGGGCTTGGTTGCCGCGGGCGCAAAAGCCGAGCCGGTAGCCTCCAAAGTGGATGGGCTGTCGCGCGAGTCGCACGAAAGTCTATGGGAAAGGTATAACCGATCCGGTAAAAAAGCTCTCGACGGTGCGGATTACGACCGCGCCAAACTGATGTTTGAGCTGGCTTTGATTGAGGCTAAAAAGAACAGCGGCGACGATTCCAAACCGCCAGCCCTGGGCTCCGATTTGTCGCTCAGAATTGCCGCAGCCACAAACAATCTGGCTGAGGCGCACCGACTTTCAGGCGAGTATAAAGAGGCAGAGGGGCTGTTTAAAGAAGCGCTTAGCCTGAAGGAAAAAGCGCTCGGCGAAGAGAATATGTCCGTCGCCAATACGCTCAATAATTTAGCTGTGCTCTATCAAAACATGGCTAATTATGCCGAAGCCGAGCGACTCTACAAGAAAGCACTGTCTATTGAAGAGAAAGTATCGTCACAGGAAAACGCGCCGATCGCCAGCAGCTTGAACAATCTGGCTGCCTTTTACGATCAGCAGGGGCGTTATGCGGAAGCCGAGGCGATGTACAAACGGTCACTTTCTATAAAGGAACGACTGCTGGGACCAGCGCACCGCGACACGGCTTCTTGCGTGAGCAATCTGGGTCTTTTGTATTTGCACAAAAAGGAATACGACAAAGCAGAGGCATATTACAAACGCGCTTTGAGTATTCGCCAAACCACTCTGGGCCTGAACCATCCGCTTGTTGCCGCGGAGATGTCGCATCTGGGTGAACTGTATCGGGCCGAGAAAAAATACGATCAGGCCCAGCCGCTTTTGGAAAATGCCATGAATCTCTACGAGAAAAAGCTGGGCATCAACAATCTCGATGCAGCCGTTTGCATGCTCAACCTGGGCTGCTTGTATCGTGACGAGGGCAAGCTGAAAAAAGCAGAGCCTCTATTTCGCAGAACCCTGGGGGTGCGCGATCGTCTGCTCGGTTCATCTCATCCCGAGACTCTTTCGGCCATGAAAGACTATGCTCAGATTTTGCGGAAGCTCGGACGCGAAGCGGAAGCCAAGGAGCTGGATACGCGTCAAAAGACGCTTAAGGAGCAGGCTGAAAAGGACGCCAGGGCAGGCAAGCACAAAGTGATTCCCAAGCCTGTCGAGAGAATTCTGGATTAGTAGCCCGCGCGTTGCACGCGCGAACGTGGCAACTAAATAGTTTATTGAATAGTCGTTTCCAGGGCGCTTGTAACGCGCCGGCTACGACATTTTCGCATCATATGCGGTTACTTTCTGGCAAACTCCTGCCCTGAGGCCTGGAACAGATTGACTGTTTCGGCCGGCATCTCACCAGCTGTTTCAGCAACTTGCGGTTCGATTGTCTTGTGCGTGTTGACGATGTAATGTCTGCCCTTCCAGGAGACATTGTTTCCTGACAAAACCAGGTAGGCTGAGCGCAAGTAGATGGCGGTAACCATGACGCAGCCGAGCGGCAGAAGAAAGAAGTGGTACCAATGAGTGCCTTCATAAAATTGTTTGGTTCGGCCGTACCAGGCCGCCAGCATGACGAATTCGACAGCGACAAGGGGAGCGATATAGAGAAATATATGGGGTGGATGCCCGGAGGCGACGCCCTGGGCGAGAAGGGCCAGGTGAATGAATGGACCGAAGATGGAGCCGTTTATCAAAGTGAGAATCATGGCCAGATAAACCAACCGGCATTCAATTAGCGCATAGGCGTTCTTCGTCCAGCCGAACCAGAGCGATTCGAGATCCTGATACATGCGCACTTTATAGAGCGAGCAGCCGTCTACCGCATTGATGTGGAAGCCGCTGCCTTTCACGCGTTGAGCCAGCATGATATCGTCGAGAATCTGGTCATGAACGGCCCGGTGCGTGCCTACGGTTTCGTAGGCATTCCTGGAAATGAGGATGAATTGCCCGTATGCATAGGCTCTTACATGATCGGGATCGTTGACACTGTTGAGCGGGTCGCCGACCAAAAATGAGCCGAGCAGAACAGGTGATACGACTTGCTCCCAGAAGGTCTTCAGTTCCTGCAGCGGCATAAAACTGACCATGTCGACTTTGTTGATGATTGCATAATCGACTGCATGGCGCAGGGAATGCGGTTGATGGCAGGTGTCGGCGTCGGCAAAAATCAGCCAATTTCCACGGGCGTGGGGATAGGCCTGCACCAGAGCATTACACTTGCCTATCCAACCTGTCGGCGTTTCGCGCCCTTTGACGAATTTGATGTGGGGATGGCGCTCAGCGATTTGCTGGATGATGGCGCCGGTTTTGTCAGTGGAACGGTCATCGATAATGACGATTTCATAGTGTGGATAGTCCTGCTGGGCCAACGATTCCAGACAACGGGCGATCTTTGTTTCTTCGTTTCTGGCCGGGATGATTATTGAAACGAAAGGCAATTGTTCGGCTGGAATAATGGCGGTGCCGATGCGCCTGAAACGGGCCAGAAAAACATGCGTCAGACCGGTCAGGCAGACGATTAATATAGTGGTCAGAAAGATTATGGTGAACGTACTCAATTCTTTCTGTGCCCGCTTTGACGTCTAAAAAATTGGCGCTGCCACTGCCGGTGATGTTTAGTCATTTTCGAAAATGGAGAATTTCCAAAACACTGAGCAACGGATGGGCTTTAGCCCTGAAGTTATTTCGGCAATTTCAGAAAGAGATATTACCATTGGAAAGGTGCCGGCTACTGAGCCTGAAATTCTTTTGCACTGGCATATTTTGCGTTTGGTAAATCTCATTTAATAGAGTGGGAGCTGAATCTGGCAGGGTTTTTCAGGGTTGTCAGTTATTTAGACTATTGGAAGAATTAGGCTTTATAGAGATTCTGCGGTTATTCTAAGTAGTGAATAGGCGACAATAAACAGGCAACAATCCGACTCTATGACCAATCGCGCACTTCTGATCTCCTTATTTTTAGGAATTTGCGTCGGAGCATGGGCTCTGGACCACTGGGTTCTGGGCGGGTCCGCCATCAACCTTTTGCTGGCTGGGATTGTGGCGATTTCGGCAACGCACATCGTCTGGCTTCTGGCTGTTCAGGTCAAATGGCATAAAGAGCGCCAGGAGCACCCTTTCCAGGTGCCGGCCCTGGAGTGGACTCCCTACATTAATATCTTTGTGGCCGCCAAAAACGAGTCACGCGTGATTGAGACGTGTGTACGCAACCTCTTCAAAATCGACTACCCCAATTTTGACGTCTGGGTCATTGATGACGCCTCCACAGACAACACTCTGGAGATCTTAAAAGGTTTACAGGCTGAGCTTCCTCGCCTCAATGTCCTGGCCCGCACGCCAGGCTCGGTGCCCGGCAAATCGGCCGCTCTCAATGAATGCTTGCCCCTGTGCAAAGGCGACATTGTTGCTGTCTTCGATGCCGACTCATTTGTGAAGCCGGACTTCTTCAGAATTATGGTTCCGCTGCTCAGAGACGACGAAGTGGGCGCTGCACAGGCTCAGAAGAAGATCTACGAGCACCAGGAAGGATTTCTGGTCGACTGTCAGGCTTCCGAATATGCATTCGATACCTGCCTGCAAATGGGCCGCACCCTTGTGGGTGGAGCAGTTGAACTGCGCGGCAATGGTCAGTTGGTGAAGCGCGCAGCCCTGGTCGATGTGGGCGGTTGGAATAACAACTCGATTACAGACGACCTGGATCTGAGCATGCGCCTGCTCATTCATCGTTATGACATCAAATTCTGCCCGGATACAAGCGTTTTTGAAGAAGGCGTCGTCAATTTCCGCTCGCTTTTCCGTCAGCGCCGTCGCTGGGCGGAAGGCAGCATCCGCAGATATCTGGATTACATCATTCCCTTGCAATTTCCTTCGCACGCTTCCCTGGTCGAGCGTTTCGACATTTTTTCCTTCCTGGTCGAGTTTGCCTGGCCGGCTCTCACTTTCCTGGCTGTGACGCAAGCGGTCAACGACACTCTGCACGGTGTTCCCAATGACGTGCCCATGCTTGTAGGCGTGTCCATTTTTGCCCTGGTGACAATTTTTGTGCCGCTCTTTGCCGGTTTGCGCTTTTACCGAAAAGACCTTTCTCCCTGGGCTGCCTTCGTCAACGCGTTTATAGTCAATTCCTATATTTTTGCGCTCTGGTCGCCCTGTGTGGTCGTTTCCATCTGGCAGATCATGTTCCGCAGTAAGGCATCAACCTGGAAGCCGACGCAGCATTTCGGCGGTGTCGAGCACCAGGCTCATCTTACAGACGCCGGTCAGTCGGTATAAACTTTAGACAAGTCGCTGGTTTGGTGATGTCCTCAGGCGCCTGCCGGCAGTCTTTTCGAAGATATCTCTAGAAAGGCGCGTATCCTAACGACCAGATTGCCAGTGCGCGCATGTAATCCGGCGCCCCCATTGCGCAACCAAATATGGTGGCACCACTGAAAATGGATGCCAGTGCCGGTCTGAGCGAAACGCGCAGAGCAGCCACTCCAGAAATGAGGCGATAAAGACCTGATATCAGTCCGCACAGGTGAATGCCGCGGGCGACCTGGCGCAGCAAAAGCGCCAGTTCTTGCGGGCAAAGTATGGTGACGGAGAATTGAGAGCGCTGATAGGAATTGATCATGTCACCGCGGTAAAAGCGAGACCTGACCAATTGTTTGACCGGATGTCTCCTTTCCAGAGAAAGGGGCGCGATCATTTTATGGACGCCTACCGCGCGTGCATATTGTCCGTTTATGAAAGAGAAAAGCAGCATCAAAAACAAGGACATTCCCAGAGCTTTGATGGCCCGATTGACAGTTTGCTTGGATTGAGAGGGCGGCTTCAAGCTCAGTTTTCTCCCTGGTGGCCTTGTGTTTTCACTAAGCCGGTAGTTTTCCAGCTTTTGATTAGATTCTCCTCAAAAATGAAGATGGTAAGAATGCGGTAGGCACTGAAAAAAGATCAGGGTATTTACCGGGCGCTACCTGGCAACCCTGATTGCTTTGGCAAGAGTGAGAGTTGATTGCAGAAGGGCAACGGTTGGCAGGTATTCAGGAAGTTGTGTGGCACTCTGCCTGGTAATCTAATACCGATTGGTTTGGGAGGCACAAATGAGCGCTAAAGAGCACGGCGGCAAAGGACCCAGCGTCGCAGAATTGGAAAGATATGTCAGAGACAAAGTGCGTCTTGAGTTCTTTGTGGCAGGCGGTGAACGCTTTTCCGGCACTTTGCGCTGGTTTGACGAAGATGCTTTTGCCCTCTTCCAGGAAGGCGGAGAGCACCTGACTTTGCTGAAAAGTAGTGTAATCGGATATAAACCGGTTACCACTTAGCAAGCTTGAATCCCTGATAGTATGCCGTTTAGCGTGTTGGCGAGGCCGCTTTCGTGCTAGACTTAACGCTGGTAGCGCCTGTTTTTCTTTTGTATTCATCAGGGGTTTCGTGGGCTTGTTCAAGAACTATATTCGCAGAGGCATCGGTGTCGATCTGGGCACCGCAAACACTCTCATATACGTAGATAAGCAGGGCATAGTCCTGCGTGAGCCGTCGGTAGTCGCGGTTGATGATTTGACCAATTCAGTCAGAGCCGTCGGCGAAGAGGCTCGAGCCATGCTGGGACGCACTCCTCAAGGCGTACGCGCGACCAGACCGCTCAGAGACGGCGTGATCGCCGAGTTCAAGTATGCCGAATACATGCTCAAAGAATTTCTCAGCAGAGTGCTCAATGGCAATCGCGGCTGGATGGCGCCTGATCTTGCTATCGGCGTGCCTTGCGGTATTACCGATGTGGAGCGCAATGCCGTCAGACAGGCAGCCAGAAGTGCCGGCGCCGGTCAAACCTATTTGCCGGAAGAACCCATGGCCGCTGCCATCGGCTCCGGACTGCCGGTCGCCGAAGCAACCGGTTCCATGATCGTTGATATCGGTGGTGGTACCACTGAAGTGGCCGTCATTTCTCTTTCCGGTATCGTCGTCAATGAGTCGCTGCGCGTAGCCGGCGACGAGCTTAACGAAGCGATTATTCGCTATTTGAAGAAAGTGCACTCACTGGCCATCGGCGAGCGTACGGCAGAAGAAATCAAATTCCGTCTGGGCTCGGCATACAAAACGGTTGAAAACGATCGGTATGAAGTGAGAGGGTTGAACCTAATAAACGGATTGCCGCGCACAGTGACAATCAGTCGCGGCGAAGTCAGAGAAGCTATGACTGAAACGCTGACGCGCGTGGTCGAAGCTGTTCGCCGCACGCTGGAGCGTTGTCCACCAGAACTGGCCGCCGATATTTACGACCGCGGCATCATGCTCACCGGCGGTGGTGCACTCTTGCAAGGTCTGGATGAATTAATTTCCAACGAAACGGAAGTGCCGGTCTTAATTGCTGAAGATCCGCTTTCAGGTGTTGCTATCGGTACAGGAAAAATGTTGACTGATCCGCAATATCGCCGCGTATTGGCTCAAGCACTCTGCGAAAGTTAGGGAGACCTGTTACGTGGCATCCCAGAACCAGGGCAACCTTGATTCTGAGGCGATCGCTGAGGTTGTCTTCTTTCTGATTGTCGTCTGGATGATCGCCGGTCCGATTCGCGGCACGGTTTTGTCCACGCAAACCTGGATAAGTTCTGTTTTTACAAAAGGTGCCACCCAGGTCGAGTCGACCAAGAATCTGGCTGAGAAGCTAATCGAATCTTCCGATCGCATTAAGTCGCTGGAAGAAAAACTGGCCAAGTCGGAATTGGAACTGACCAAGTACAAGCAGCAATCGCGTGATACGAACAAGCTGCGGCTGCTCCTGGGCTTGCGTGAGAAAGCAGACCGCAAGACAATCGCTGCCGATGTAATTGCGCGCAATCCTGATAATTGGTTCGAGCAAATTACTGTCGATAAAGGCACGCATGAGGGCATTACTGAAGGCTCTGCCGTGATCACTTCCGATGGCGTTGTCGGCCAAGTTGTGAAAGTGAGCGAACATGCCTCGGTTGTGAAACTTCTCACCGACCCGGATATGAAATTGGGCGTTGTTCTAAAGAAAACGGGCGTGACCGGCATTTTGTCCGGAAACTTTCAGAAACAAGCAAAAATTGACTGGGTGCCGGTCGGCACCAATGTGGACGTAGGCGAGAAAGTGAGCTGCCTTGGAAAAGGAGGCACCTTTCCGGAAAATCATCCGGTCGGAACCGTTGTTGGCGTGCGCCGCGATACCAATGGCGCTTCCATGCAAATTGAAGTTAAGCTCAGTGAAAACTGTTACGATTTGAGTCAGGTGCTCATTCTTCCGCCCTTAGGTATGTAGGAACGTCGCCATGATGCACTTGATGTCGATTAGAACCAGGAAACGGCTCGGCGAAATCGGCTTTGCCGGACTGATCCTTGTTTTTGCCTGGCTGCTTCAAATTACCGTATTGACGAAGCTCTCTCTCGACAGCGTGCTGTGCAGCCTGCCTCTGGCGATCACAATCACCTGGGGTTCTGTGTTCGGTTCGCCTTTGAGAAAGCCGTCGCCTGAAGAATTGAGGCTGCAGCCTGTCGATCAGGCGATCATGATGCAGATTGCTTCCGGCTCCGTCAGCGGGCTTATCATTGGGGCGATTTTTGCTTCCTTTTATGCCACGGTGTCGCCTATCTATCCTTTTTCCTACCCGATTGTCGGCTGGCTGTCCGGGTATTTTTCACTCAAGAGTTTCAATAAAGCTACCTTGCTTTGCATACCTCTGGTTCTGGGCGGAACTGTTTTTGCCGAGTCGCTTTCGGCCTTGCAATTGCATATGGTTGGCCGCCCCGAGGTTTTGCCGAGGCTGGCCGAAATTGCCTTTCCGGAGGCAATTTTGAACTCATTGATTGCTCCTTTCATTTACTTCCCGATGCGAGCATGGTACGAATTTTTTACGGTTCGCGATGTGAGAGAGTAAGAAATGATTACTACTTCATCGCAACCAAAGTCTCCGGCTTTCGAAACGACCAGCAAGATGGTGGTTCTGCTTGTTGTGATCAGCCTTTGCATGGCTGCCCTGATCATCAGGCTTTTCTGGCTTCAGGTTTTGCAAAACAAGTATTACAAAGCCTGCGCAGTCGAGAATTCCACGCGCGTGACATTCCTGAGGGCGCCGCGCGGAATTATTTACGACCGCCACGGCAATATGCTGGCCACCAACAAGCAGTCACTGTCCATGGTGGCAATTCCCAATCAGATAGATCATCTCTCCGATCTTTCTTTTCGTCTTTCCAAGGTTCTCGATTTGCCGGTGCAAAAGGTGAATGCCCAGCTGCTCAAGGCTAAAGCGTCGCATTCTGTTTTGCCATTTGTTATTGAGCACGACGTGGACATGAAGATCGTCTCCAATTTCTATGAAAACCGGCTTTTCCTTCCGGGCATCGATATCATCGCCGACGTTTCGCGCAGCTATCCGCAAGGTGAATTGTGCGCACACATACTGGGCTATTGCGGTGAAATCACAACCAGTCAATTGGAGACGCGCCCGGAAAGGCGCATGGGTGACGTAGTCGGGCAGGACGGCGTGGAGCGTTTATATGACGTGCAATTGCGCGGCGTCGACGGAGAGCAGCGTGTCTCCGTAAATGCGATGGGAACATCGCTTTCTAAAGAAACTGCCAAGCCTGTCATCACTAAAGAATCACAAGCGGGGCAGCCCATTGTTCTATCTATAGATCTTGATCTACAGAGAGCTGCTTACAATGCGCTAGGAGACAAATCCGGAGCCGTTGTCGCTATTGATCCGCAGACAGGCGAAATACTGGCCATGGTCTCGCGGCCGAGCTTCGACCCCAATGTATTCACGCGCCGCATCACACCTGCAGTTTGGAAAAAGATAAACGCACCCACACACCCGATGCACAACCGGGCATTGGCCGGCTTTCCACCCGGTTCAATCTGGAAGGCGATCACACTGATTGCCGCTCTTGAGAATAAAGTTGTAAAACCCGATACCAAGCTGCATGTATCCGGTGGTATCAGCCTCGGTGGCTTTTTCTTCGGCGACTGGACGCGTACAACCGGTTTATTCGACCTGGTTAAATGTCTGGCCTGGTCGCGTGACTCCGCGTTCTATCAAATGGGTCTAAAAATGACGCCGGAGATGATCAAAGAATGGGGCGTCAAATTCGGCGCCGGCAGGCCGACCGGAGTGGAACTCAGGCATGAAGGAGTAGGCTTGGTCCCGGATTCGGCCTGGAAACTTCGAGTTTTGCACGAAAAATGGTATCCGGGTAATACCTTGCATATGTCGATCGGGCAAACTTTCACGCAGGTGACTCCGGCACAAGGCGCCCGTATCTTCGGCGCTTTCGGCATGAGAGGTCAGGTGCCGGGATTGCACTTTGTCATGAAAATCGCCGATCGGCAGATTCCGCCTCCGGTAAAAGAAAAGATCAAAATGAATCCTAAGTTTTTGAAGGTCGTGCTGGATGGGCTGAAAGCGGTTGTATCGAGCGGAACTGCCGGCGCTACAAAGCTAGGCACGATTGAGGTTGCCGGAAAAACGGGATCTGCCGAAGCACCGCCTGTCGGAAGTAAAACGCACGCCTGGTTTGCCTGTTATGCACCAGCCGACAAACCGCGTATTGCCATGTGCTGTTTTGTCGAGCACGGCGGCCACGGCGGCTCGATTTGCGCGCCCATAGCCAAGCAAATTCTTGAGGAATTTTTCGGCTTGAGCACTAAGTCCACGCAGCTTGTGCAAAAGCCGCCGGCAGCAAAACCGAAAAGGCATTGATGGCTGGAACAATTAGCTGGGCCAGCGCGCAAAGATTATGTGCATATTAGTTGCATAGTGATCGTGTGCTGAACCGTCCCTAACAAACTTGCAGTCAGGACTGCATTTCTATATTGCTCGCATATAAAGCAGTTGTCTGGACAAGTGTTTGGAAACCCTGGATAATGGCTGCCAGCGTGCTTTAGCATTGGACGATAGAAGACGACCGAGGACGACATGACCAATACGCAAGTGACGAATACACCAAATCCAATACCATCGTCCGAATCTTCCGCAGTCGATGCGGGTCCATGCGAAGAAGCATTGAAGTCTCTTTTCTCCTCTGATGAAGTGGAAGGCAACAACGGCACGCCTGCCGATTCAGAAGAGATCGTCATGATTGACGGTGAAAAGAATCTGGTCGTGGAAGAGACTGGCGCCCTTCCCGTTCAAAGCCCCGCCCATGCGCTTCAGCGTTTGAGTGCCGACGGCACCGTCAGCAAAGCTGAGCTGGTCAATGTTCTGGAAAGTTTTGTCGGTCTGATCAAAGCCGACATGATGCCTGTAGCCACCACCAACAACATGGATTTTTCGGTTGTCGCTCAGGGACCGGAAAAAGTCTCGGCTGTTTCTGTGGACGACAAGACGCAAGTAATTGAAGAACTGCGTAACTTGCTTTTGGATGCTCAAGAAACCATTATTCGTTTGCTCAACGATCGCGTCGATGACCGAGCCAATATGGCCCGTCTGGAAGCGGAATTACGCCTTTTGCCCGATCTGCAAAATCAAGCCGACCGAGCGATCGCAGTGGCGATCAACACGGATGATTTCAGAAGCGACCTGACTAAGGTAAAATTTGAATTAGAAAGACTCAGATTGGCGAAAGTCCGTGAAGAAGTCGGCAATAAGCGCGGTTTCTGGACTGGAGTTAGAGGCTGGTTCTTCAACAAGGGCAATTAACAGCTTTCTTTATGACAACTAAGCAAAGAGTGCTGGCGTTCCCAATGGATCGCTCTTTGGGCGACCTGTATGTATTGGACGAACAAACCGGCATCAAATATATCGGTCAAGCCCGTGGCAGCGTCACTGTAGACGAAGGGGCGCTTGTCAAGCTTTCCATTAATGACCCGCTCAATGCTTACCTTTCACCCCTGGATGCGCTGAAAGCGGACGACCTTGCTGCTGTGTCGCTTTACAGCGCATACATAAGCGCGGCATCGATGACGCACCTGGCTCGCATGACCGGTTTGATTGAACTCGATTTGGGCTATACACGGGTAATCAAAAAGCTGGAAGCAGGCATTCCCTCATCGGAGAGCATCGACAGTTTGCTCTGGTATATCCGCAGATTGACTAATCTGCGCACGCTCAAACTGGGACATATTCCCCTCACCGATCAAGGCCTGCAAAATTTGATGGGCTTGAGAAAGTTGGAAGTGCTCGACATTGAAGAGACCAAAGTTACCGACAACGGCTTGACCGTTTTGCAGGAACTGACAGAGCTCAAGGTGCTTGACCTGCAGGGTCTGAATATAGTCGGGCCCGGTCTCAAAACATTGACGCGTCTGAAAAAACTGCAAAGCCTCGATTTGCAAGATACAAAAATCGACAATAAAGGCGCCCAATTTTTAGCGCAAATGAATCTGAAATGGCTGCGTGTTAAGAGCACCCGCATTACTGATGATGGACTGCAGTACCTGGCGGGTATGACCGAGCTGAAAGCGCTGGAGCTTAACGACAACAACATCACTGATTTTGGCCTGATTCATTTGAGTGGAATGGCTCAACTTGAAGAAGTGGACATCTCATTTACCAAGATTACTGATTCCGGTTTGCATTTGTTTTATGGATTGCCTAATCTAAAAAGTATAGGTCTGAAAGGATTGAACCTTTCGCAGGCATCTCTCGATGAGCTCCGGCAGGCATTGCCCGCATGCCAGTTAGTACTTTCGTGACCGAGTGATTGAGTAAGTAGGAACAATGGCGCTATTGAACAGAAATACAGGATTTATACTGGGCAATGTGATTGGCATGACTGTCTTAGTAGCCGGCATCATCATTACTGCTCCCCAGAAACAAGCCGAGCAGGCGGAAATAGACAGGCGCAACAGCGAGGCTGTTGTTGTCGCGGTTTCAGACATTCAAGCAGGAGCGAGAATTAAAAATGAGCTTCTCAAAGAAGAAAGAAAGCCGCATGATCAAGTGCCACTAAATGCGGTGGAGTCGGCCAAGAAGATCATCGGTTTGCTTGCCAAATCAAACATCAAAAAAGGGCAGGTTCTGACATATAGCGCCCTTGATTTGAAATCTAAACCGTAGGGTCGACGCCTATCATCGCCTTCTACATCAAAGGCGAATTGGCTTTGTCTGTTACTTGAGTAGGACTGGGATCGTCTTCGACGATTTTCGGTGTGATCAAGAGCATCAGTTCTGTGCGATTGCGTCCCTTGAGGCTGTTTCTAAAGAGGGCGCCCAGGACTGGTGTTTCTGCAAGATAAGGAACTTTAGCCAGGATAGCTGCTTCGTTTTCTGTGAACAGTCCGCCGATTACGAGCGTCTGACCATCCTTGACTCGCACTTCCTGCGACATGATGTCGCGGATATTGAGCAAGGTGACAATGGTCGGATTCTGGTTGGGATTGCCGAATACCAGGGGAGCGCCCAGGGGTGTCGATACTTGCGGTCTGAGGCGCATGGTGATAAAGCCGTCTTCTGCGACCTTGGGCAGCACGTTCAAGAAAATCCCTGCTTTTGTCAATTCGACGTTGGTCGTGACCACACCCAATGACACTGTCGAGGTTACCTTGTGCACAACTTCCTGGGCGAGCGTAATCAATGATTCTGTATTGTCGACAACGACAACCGATGGATTGGCAATCAGCTTGGCTTTATTTGTCTGCAGAAGCATATTCAGGCTTATATTGAGAGCCGTGGGAATGGTGGCGATATTGGCTCTGCCGCCGGCACCGCCGCCTAAGGTAAGCAGGTTGATGCCTGTTTGGGCGGCCGGAGATGAGGTGACACCGGCAATTTGTGCAGCGGTGGTCGGAAGAATGGAGCCGATCAAGCCGCTGAACGGGTTGGCCGGAGCAAAGTTAGTGACGCTGTTTGATGCCGGTGCAATCACATTTGAAGTGGAAGTGACTTGCGTTTGTGTAGGCTGGACTGTGAAGGGGATATTAATTGGTGAAGTGGCCTGGCTTGTCACTTGCGTTCCGCTGCCGCCAAGGTTGTTGGACTGACCACCCAAACCAGGCAGATAACGAATCAGTGGTGCCGCTGCGTTTCCTAAAACGGCAGCAGACAAGCCGCCTCCCTGTGTACTGACATTGGCGGCCAGCTGCCTGATGCCCTGATTGGTCAGCTCTACCAGTGATGTCTGCACATGCACCTGGCGGGGACGACGATCGAGAATCCGGATCGCTTCCTCGGCAACGTTCATGTCTTCGACCGTTCCGACCACAAGCACCTGGCGGTTTTTCACATCAGGTACAACAATTGTCGAGCCGCCATTGGGATCGACGTTGTAAGTCGCCGGCACTTCCTGGAATGTCCTGATCTGCTGCGTGCCTGGATCGACGGCGGCATTGTTGAAACCGACTCCTTCTTGGGTCTGGCTTCTGCTAGTGCCGAGAATTTGTTTCCTTTCCGTGTCCAGCTCTGTAATCTGGCGATCTTTGCTGTCTTCCTTAAGACCATTCTCGACAGCATTCGGGTCACCGCCCAGATCGCCGCTGCGTTCCAATTCTTTTGTGAATTTCGGAACATAACCGCGATTGAAAACCGAAGCATTCAATAGCATGGCGACATCATATGGATGCGCATAACTGAGTTTAAAAACTCGTGCCACCGGGCGGTTCAATCCCAAAAGCACCATTGCCTGTGGCGTGCCGACGATGACCGTATTGTCCACTTTTCGGCTTTGCAATCCGGCCGCGGCCAGGACGGTATCCATCGCCTCGTCGAGCGTCAGGTCTTTGAGATCGCCTGTGATTTTTCCGACCACCGATTTGTCGATGATGATATTGAGATGGCCGCGCCTGGCTAATTCGGCGATCACTTCGCGAGCCGGCATATCGCGGAAGCTCATATTGTGCAAAAGTTCTTGCGAAGCAAACAACTTAAATGGGCGTCTGACTTGAACCGTGCCGGAAACACTGGTGACGTTCGGTTTTTTCGCCAGTGATTGTGCCAGTTTGCGGGCCGCCTCTTCAGGATTGCCTGAGAAATCAGAGAGATCGCTCGACGGTGCATCCGCCCCTCTGGTGGCAGGAGTGCCTTGGGCAATTGAGCGCTTCGCCTCTGAATCTTGAGATTTGATGTCGTCGGCTGAAGAAGCCTCACCAGACTTGGCTGCTATCGGGTCAGGTGTGAATCTGAGCAGGCTTGTATCACTGTTGGCTCCCAGAGGGTCTGCTGCAAATGCAGGCTGGGCAAGAATTGCCGGACAAATAAAATTAGCTATGACCGGACTGAGCAAAATACCGAGGGCAAGATTTTTGCCGGCCGGTTTCGGCTCTTTAAGCTTGTTTGACTTTTCATGGTGCCAGATGCGGTGCAAGTTTTTTTGTCTCTGGTCGCAGTTTATGGCGTCGCCTGTGGTGCGAAAATTGTTAATACGGGCAATGCAATCGGTGATTATCCGCCTCACTAATTGTACCTGGCGTAGTAGATTTTGCAATCGGCTATCCAGTCAAAGTGCCGTCTATTGCCTGCGTTTACCGCTTGCTAATCCATAGATTGCCACTTCCAAATTGTTTCTTGCTTCGCCCAACTTAGGGTTGATTCGTAGTGCCAATCGAAATTCATTGATAGCAGAAAGCATATCGCCTTTGCTGTACAACGCATAGCCAAGATCGTTGTGCGCTTGAGCGTTCAAGGGATCAAGAACGACAGCCTGGCGGAACTCATCAACAGCTCCGCGCACATCACCGCTGGTAAAAAGCGATCTGCCCAAAACGACGTGGCTGTCGGCTGATGTTGGGTTAAGCAGAGTGGCCTGACGGGCTATTCTTATCGGTGTTTCTTTTTCTCCGTATTTGAGCAATGCTTTAGTCAATGAGACGTGGGCCTTGCCGGAGCTGGGATCGATGGAGACGGCCTGACGTGCCGCTTTGACAGCGCCGATGGTGTCACTGGCTTGCAACAAACAATCAGCCAATCCTGAAAGTGCCTCCGCCGATGGTTGTATACCTATCGCTCTTCGATATTCGTTGATTGCCTCCGACATATCGCCTCTGGTGCTCATAGACTCGGCTTGCATGACGTGCACAAGAGGTTCGCTTGGGGCAATTCTAATCGCTTGTTTGAATTCCAATTCAGAGGCCTGGGTGTCGCCCACGTCGCTCAGAATTTTGGCCATCAATGCATGTGCTACGTAATTGCCTGGTTCAAAACCGATGGCGCGCCTGATTTCTTGCCCCGCCCCTTCCGAGTCGCCGGCCATATATAAAAACGTGCCGAGGCGAATTCTCAAGGCGGCGTTTCTGGGTGTATCGGTGATCTTGCGGCGCAAAGAAACAATTAAGTCGCCTACTGACTTAAGTTCAAAGTTTTGCGGCGGCATGGCAATCAGTTGAAGGGCCCTGGGCAAGTCCTTGTTTGATTCCAGATGGTCGTTTTCGCCGAATTCCAGAGGGTCGAAAAGGTTTCTGAGCGCCGTCTTTGAAAGCTCGCGCGCTGGTTTGGGCTCTTCAGCCTCAATCTTTCCTTCCGGAATTCCGGTCGATAAAGGATGGGCAGTGCTTGTCTGAGCGGCCGGCTCGACCTTTGTCCTTACTGGTTTTTTTAATTGAAACGCCAGAGCGTGAGGAGCTACTAAAAGTCCCGCCGCCATTGCCAAAAGCATTTTTTTGTAACTTGCCACTGTCAAAACGTCAAAAGAATTGGGCTTGTCCGGCTTTGCAAGCTAACATACTACCAGGCCGTCTTGAGAAGCGACTTTAGCGAATCCCGGTTGCGGTGCAATCTAAGGGTTAGTTTCAATGGTTTCACACGCATATATTCATATCCCCTTTTGCAGTCACAAATGTGATTTCTGCGATTTTGCCGCTTTTGCAGGCGTCGATCATCTGACTGAAGAGTATGAGCAAGTCGTGCTCAAAGAGATGGATGACCGTCTTAGTGAGCTTGCCCACAAGCGGGGTTCACTGAGCGAAAGTCGCCTCAAATCAGTATTTTTCGGGGGCGGGACACCGGGACTGGTGGAGCCGAAAGTGCTCGGATCCATGCTCTTGCGTCTTCAATCGTATATAAAACCGGATCAAGACTGTGAAATAACCATTGAGACAACGCCTCACGCCATCACTGGCGACAAACTGAAAGAATGGCTGGACCTGGGGATAAACAGGATCTCGGTCGGTGTTGAGTCATTTCTGGATGAAGAATTGCAGGCCATGGGGCGCGATCATTACAGGCAGGAAGCCTTTGCCGGTCTGGATCTGGCTTGCCAATCAGGCGTAGATGTAGTCGGGCTGGATCTTATGTATGGTTTGCCTACACAGACTCTTGAGAGTTTCGCCCGGAGCCTGGCTACGGCTACTGAATTTGCCGCACGTTATGACAATCTCAAACATATTTCCGCCTATGGATTGCATCTTGCCGACAATTCGCCGCTCTTTTCGCGATTTCCCAAAGGGGCAGACGCCTATCCGGCCGATAATGCTTATGTGGAAATGTTCGATTTGCTGGTAGAAACCCTGGAGAAAGCAGGTTTTCAGCACTATGAAGTGTCCAATTTTGCTCGTCCTGGACAAGAATCCAGGCATAACCTGGCTTATTGGATGAACGCTGAATATCTGGCTTTCGGAGTGAGCGCCCATCGCTACCTGGACGGGGTTCGCACCTCCAACTGGCGTTCTCTGAAACGCTATATGAGGGACTGGCTGGGCGATGAGACCGTTGATGTCATTGATGAAAAGACCCGTTCTCGCGAGGCGATTATGCTCGGGTTGAGGCTCAGGCGGGGGATCGAGCTGGCTTCATTTGCTCACGAACACGGCTTCGACCTCTTTGAGCGTTTTTCATCAGAGATTGAAAAATTCCGTCAGGCCGGATTAATGGAGTCCGCCGAGGGGCGCTTGTTCTTGACTCGAAAGGGTGTGCCCGTGAGCAATAGCGTGATTTCTGCCTTCTTTTGAGCGAGCCCTCAAAGTCAGCTTCCTTAACTTTTGGTAATCTCAGCAACGGACATACCTTCTGCCCACTTATTCCAGCTATTGAAGAAGAGATTAACGGCATATATATAGGGGTATGGAGTTCTCGGTTTCATTGATATGACTTTTACTAGGAGCGCAAAAAGCGCGTTGAAGAGCTGTCCCGAATGTTTTACCGAGTTTGAAGACTCCGTAGACGTTTGTCCTACGGATTCATCCAAGCTCGAGAAGGTCTCAAAGGACCCTCTGGTCGGCACCACACTCGATGATCGTTATTTGATCGAGGGTGTGATCGGCCGTGGCGGCATGGGGGTCGTCTACCGGGCCCGGCAGCAAAACATGGATAAAGATATGGCGATAAAGATGCTTTATTCGCACAAGGTATCCGAGCCTGAGGCGATCAAGCGATTTCACCGCGAAGCAAAAACCGTGACTGCGGTTCGCCACCATCACATCATCAATCTCTACGATTTCGGCATGTATCAAAACCAGCCGTATCTGGTCATGGACTTTCTCGAAGGCAAGAGTCTCAAGGACATTCTCAAAGAAGAAGGGGCGCTTTCTTTCGAACGGGCTGGAAAAATATTCACTCAAGTCCTTGATGCACTGGCGTCGGCACATGAATCCGGTCTGGTGCATCGTGATTTGAAGCCGGAAAACATCATGATCAGCAAACAAAACAATCAGGAGGATTGGGTAACTCTAATCGATTTTGGTTTGTCGAAGATTATCGAATCCGGTGATGGTGGCATGGACCACGTCAATATCACCAAGGTTGGTGATGTTTGCGGAAGTCCCCCCTACATGTGCCCCGAGCAATGCCTGTCCTCGACGGTTGTCGATCCCAGAAGCGATCTTTATTCACTGGGTGTCGTCATTTATGAGTCGCTCTCCTTGAAACTGCCATTCAACGCCAAGTCGGCCATTGAAATGCTGGACTGTCACCTTTATGCAACTCCCATTCCTTTCAATTTTTCAATTCCGGAAATGAAAGTCTGCTCGGAAATGACCCGTGTGTTAAATACCGCGCTGGAAAAGGATCCGGAGAAGCGCTATCAAAATGCCAAAGAGTTTGACGAGAAATTCCAGGAAGCAGTCAAGCGCGATGGTGTCAAACACAGAGCCATGAAACACCGCGAAGAAGTGGCGCAATTCCATGGCTTGATGGAAGAAGCCAAGGCTATTCGCGACAGCGAACACAAGCGCACATCGGACGAAATGGAACGATTGGCGGCCGAGACAATCGCTGCCGCTGCCGAAGCCGGCACAACCACGGCGCCTGATCCGCAAGCGCTTGCCCAGGCTGTCGAAGGGGCTTTGGAAGAGCTCGAAGGCGAATGCCCGTATTGCGGTGCTGCTGTTACCACTGCTCTTAAATTCTGTGCCAATTGCCAGCGCCAATTGTTGGGTTCTGAACCGAAGGGCTTGAGCCAATCGCGAACTCGTCCAGGCGGGCAGCGCCCATTGCACAAGACAACCGAGCATAGCGTCGGATTCTCATCCAGAGCCAAAGAACAAATGGGCAGTTCGATGGGCGGCCTGACGATTATGCAAAAGGCGCTCAGCATGATTCTTGTAATCGTAGTTGTCTACGGCTGTTATGCCGTTACCACCAATGACGAAGTTATGAAGTCGATCAATCGTGTGATGGCATCGATACAAAACAAACCCGAGCCGGAAGATGCGCCGGCGCCGGCACCGCAAACGAAGCCGGCAGCAGGCACGAAAACGTCGGCCGCTGTGAAGAAATAGCACGTTTCTGGTTCGAACCGTCTAGCTCTTGCTTTTTTTGTTAGCGATCTCGGCGCGTTCGACCAGTGTTTTTGCTTCGCGTTTGTGATCTTCTTGATTGCAGCCGTCCAGAATTTTGTGAGCGCAATCGACAATGTCCGGACCGTTTGTGCCGCTGTGCGTCTCTTCGATGAGAATGGCTCTTTCCAGTGCGCGGTGCGCTTCTTCAATCTTGCCTTTGGCAAGATAAGTCTGAGCGGCGCTGATGAAAAACTGGGAGTATTTTTTCGCCGACGCTTGATCGAGATCGTCCAGATCAAGTGAAGTGTGAAATGATGCTTTGATGTTCTTGCTCAGCTTTCCTTCGTAACTGGCCGCATCGGCAATGCGCTTGGTGTCGGCTTCGCAGATATTCATCTTGGTTTGCTTGATGTAGCTTGCCCGCCCTGTTTCTTCGTAGACTTTGAGCAAGGCCAATTCGCTTTTTATATAACGATCGCCCTGATCGCCAAAATTCTTTGATTGGGCAGCTGCTTTTTTGAAGTGATCTTCAGCGTCCTGAAAGGCTTTCTTTTGGACCGCTTGCTCACCTTGCGCCAATTCCATCTGCCACAATATTTTCTGGTAGACCGGTGCGCTGTCTCCTTCCGGGCCCGGCCAGGCAAGCAATAGCGCGCAGGTGGTGAGACCTGCACCTAATAGAGCATAGAGTCCGTAGATATACTGTTTAAGACGCTTGCGTTCGCGTTCTTGCTTTTCAGTAAGACTGATGGCATCAAGGACGAGCGACTGAAGATGCTTCTTCTCTTCTGCATGCTGTTGCTGCCTGACCATCGCATCGTCTAAGTCCGGGACAAAATCCTTACCTGCAGTTTGGAGGGCGGAGTCAAATGGATCCGGCTGGTAGGCGGCCGCTTTCTGTTGCGATTCTACATAGAGGCGGGAGCGCTTAGCTGCTTCAATCAAGCCTTTCTTCAGTTCTTCGACAGACTTTTGGCGTTGATTAGGGTCCTTGTTGAGTGCTTTAATTACTTGCGCATCTATAAGTTCCGGAATGGTCAATTCCGGAGCGATTCCTCTTAATGACAAAGTGGGCTCACTGACTTGCTTATTGAGAGTCTCCAGAGTGGTGGCACCCATGTGCGGCGGTGCGCCGGTCAAGCACTCATACATAACGCAGCCAAAGGAGTAAATGTCCGATCGCTCATCCACTTGCCCGCCTGTGCATTGCTCAGGGCTCATATAGAGCGGGCTTCCGAAAACCTCGCCGTCTTTGGTCAGGCGTTGATCTTGATTTTTGTCGCCCAGCATTTTGGCGATTCCGAAGTCGAGAATTTTTACTACATCTCTTGCATCGGGCTCCTGGACAAGGAAAATATTTCCAGTTTTCAAATCACGGTGGACAATGCCTTTCTTGTGCAACACATTGAGGCCATCGCAGATTTGCAAGAATATATGAATACCTCTTTCGGGGCTGATATTGGTCGACGTTTGCAAAACTTCAGCGAGACTTTCTCCCTCTAGATACTCAGTGATCAGATATGGTTTTGAATTCTCCCAGATGCCGAAATCAAAAACCTGCACGATATTGAGATGTTTGAGACTGCTGAGCGTTTTTGCTTCTTTCGTAAAACGCTCCATGTGCATTGGATCTGAGACCAATTGCGAGTTGAGAATTTTGATGGCCACGAAATTGTCCATCAATGTATGACGAGCCTTGTACACAGTGCTCATGCCGCCGCGCCCGAGCACTGACAGGATCTCGTACTTCTCTGCAAAAATGGTGCCGAGCAAAGGATCGGCCAAAACAGGTGTCAGTGGCCCGCCGTCAACAGGACATTGCTTGGTGCCGGAAGGATAAGTGCCCTGACACTTCAGGCAGACCAGTGTCATGCCTTGTTGAGCTTGATTTCCCGATTCCACGCCCACGCCTCGCGACTAGCCAATTCAATTGTTCAAATTGCCCGGTTTAACTGGCGCCAAAAAGCGTGAAAAACCGTCCATAACTCGGTAGGTGAATCATAACTCCAAATCGTTTTAATCGCTCCAATCGCTCCATACAGTCGATTGATTCCTTGAGGGCTTTCTGCCCAAAGGAAAAATTATTGAGCGAGTCTTTGATTAGAAAGTGCTTAAACGCGCCAAATTAATCGCACATCATCTGTGCGGACAATTGGATTTTTTCAAAAAGGGGATCTAGCTGGGCTCCCAAGTGCCATTTTTCATGTCCTTTCCGAGACGGAAACCATGAATGAGATTGGCTCTGGTCAGTTGATAAATTTCGTGCAGCGCATCAGTGTCATCAATGCCGTGTTTGGTGGACATGGCATTGACCTGTTGCATGGCTACAGCCGAGAAGTAAACGAAGACCTCGTCACGCACTTCTCCACGCCCCTGATTGGGCAGACGCAGGACGGCGCGTCCAAAATCGTTGTTGACGGCTTCCACCAGCTCGTGCGTCAGTGAATCGCCGTAAAAAGTTTCCGCTTTCTTACCCATTGAATCCTCTTGTTCTGAGAGGTTGTTGCCCTTCGTGTTTAGAAACTTGGATAGAATGATCGTCTTAATTAGATCGTCTTAAATAGATCGTCTTAAAGAGATCGCTTTCACAAATCGATTTGCAAATTGGTTTTCGTCAATCGAAGCCGGCTAATCGCATTATTATGATCGCCGTTAAATAATCGCTTCTGAAAGATCTGCGATTTCGATCAATTATCGAGGGCGTCCAACGCTCTGCGTATTTCTTTGATGTCTTGCCACATCAGCCATTTGGGGCTTCCTACCTCTCTTGATTCATTTCTCAGGAGAAAGGAGGGATGAAACACGGGCATTACTTTAGCACCGTTTTTGAAGTCGAACCATTTACCTCGAATACGACTAATTGGCTCCTTAACCTGCAAAACGCCCTGCACAGCGGTCGATCCAGCTAATACGATCAATTTTGGTTTAACAAATTCAATCTGAGCTTCAAGAAATGATCGACAAGCTTGCATTTCATCTTTGGATGGCACCCGGTTGCCCGGTGGGCGGCATTTCACCATGTTGCATATATAAGTATCTGTTTTGCGATCGATGTTTACGGAAGCAAGAATTTTGTCTAATAGTTGACCCGCGCGTCCAACAAATGGCAAGCCCATTTCATCTTCTCTTTGCCCCGGACCTTCGCCAACGATCATCAGTTTTGCCGTGGGATTGCCGTCGAAAAAGACGACATTCTGGCGTGTCTCGCAAAGCCGGCAGGCCCGGCAAACCGAGGCAGCATGAGCGGCTTGCGATAGTGATGTGAGGACAGTGAGTTCGGGTGTTTCCAGTGAAAGCTTCAGGGTCATGTCGTAGCCGGCACCATATTCGGAGTCACAGTGGTGTTGTTGACTGCGTGTTCCACCAGTGAAATTACTGGTGTCGTCATCGTCAACTCATCTACTGTAATACCGTTTACGGTGTCGAGCGAATAACCTAGGCAGATTTTAGCTGTCTCGCGAAAACGTGATGGATCGCCGGTTGTATATATGTGCGAGCGTGAAATTTTGGCATGCCCGTTTGTATATGCAGTCGATTTAGAATCCATATGAATATTTTGAGCATTCGCATTGCCGCTTGAAAGGGCAATTGAGTTTGCGATTGAATCGGCCAGTAGAACGGCCGGATCGATGAGCTCAACTGCATCTTTGAGTAAGCGTTTGAGAGTGGCATCGACAAAAGGAAAATGTGTGCAACCCAAAATTACTGCTTGCGCACCATCTTTCAAAAGTTTGTCGCAGTATTTCTTGAGCGCTGCATCCATCTCTTTTGATTCACTTAAACCGCGCTCGATCAAAGGAACCAGATCGGGGCAGGCGATTTCAATGACATGCTTGTGCGATTCTCTTTCCTGTATCGCTCTGGAGAATGCTTTGCGCTTCACAGTTGTAGAAGTGGCAATCACGCCGATGCGACTGAAATTGGCGGCAGCATAATCGGCAGTCACGCCCAGCAAATCGATAACCGGGACATTGGCGGTCTTGCGCACTTCGTCGCCCGCTACCGCGGCACTGGTGTTGCAGGCCATGACAATGCTGTCCACAGTCTGGTTGGATATCCAGGCGACTATCTGGGAGACGAAATTGGATATTTCACCGGCGGAACGGTCGCCATAAGGGCAACGGGCTGTATCGCCCACATATACAAAGGAGTGGGCGCTGGCGCCCAGCCGTGAGGACAGCTGGCGAAGGACTGATAATCCGCCCAGACCGGAATCAAACAGGCCGATCCGGGCGCCCTGTCCGATTGCTTCTCCAGTTCCTTCTGGCTGATGACTTTTGTTAACTGACAAATCCAGTCCCTGATGCCCTTTGAAATCTTCTAAAGCCTGAAAAGGCAAGTTTCGACCCAATATTATGATTCTCGACGAAAGCCCGGAAGCCATGGTTGGCGCAAGTTTATGTTTTTGTTTTATTCACTTTAACTTTCCAAGGGACCGAATTAGGCGGGTATAGTTCCGATAATGCTTCCACTTGACTGCAAACGTGACAGTGGCACTGTTCTGCTTTCAGGCTCCTTTAGAAGGATGGCTTTGCCGTCTTTCCAGCTAGTTCTTGCTTTTCGGTCAAGTACTCGACAATTCCAGCCGAAACCGAGTCGGCTATCTTGACTTGATATTGGCTGGCAGCCAAATTGTCCCTTTCCTTTTCGTTCGAGATAAATCCAACCTCAGCCAGTATGGCCGGCACCAGCGTGTGATTGATTACGTAAAAACGGGCTTTTCTTATGGATCGATCCGGTACTGCCAGGCCCTGGACCAGTTGCTGGTGAATGGCCGCAGCTAGTGGACGGCTCTGGTCGGTCTGGTAATAGGTTTCGATGCCATAAATGTCGGACGTGCTTTCCAGAGCGTTTATATGAATGCTGACAAAAAGGTCCGGCTGGGCCTGATTGGTAATTTTTACGCGGTCTTCCAGAGATACGAAGCTGTCATCAGTACGGGTCATGACCACGCGCGCGCCCAGTTGCGTCAGCCTTTTCTTCAACTGATTGGTAATCTGCATGGTCAGATCCTTTTCTGACACGCCTGCTCTTTGAGCGCCGGGATCGCTGCCTCCATGCCCGGCGTCCAGCACAATCAATTTGTCTTTGACCAGCTTGGCTTGCAAATTGGAAGGCAGAGGAGCGCTCGAAGACGGTCTTACCATCAGGCTTAAGGCGGTGCCACTATCGGTAAGCTCATCGTCGACGTCCACTGTATTGTCTTTAAGATCAAGGACCAGTCTTTGTGTAAGCCCTGTGTCATCCGGAGTTCCTGTTCTCATTCCCCTGACCAAAGGCTGAGCTTCCAAGGGGGGCAGTTGTGCCGATTCAAGTGCGGGCAAGCCGTCAAAATCAATCACATAACGTTCCGGCTCGTGCAGGCGAAATACCTTGTAATTTAGCTTCTTGTCTGTTTTGACGAGGATATTGGCGGAGCCGTCCTCTTTGAGCTGGGAAACGTCATTGACAGAAACGAAAACCTGACCTTCACCCGGCACCGGTTGCGTCTCTTCAGCGACTTTGTCTTTTCCTGTATTCTCTTTCAAAGACGGCGCTTTGGCAGACTCCCAGTTGGTTTTGCTTTCCGCTCCAATTGAATTGGTGGATTTGTATAAAACCGTTTCGTCGCTCTTTGACTTTGGGAAAGCGGAGGCGCCGCGGTCTGATTTTGCCATCCAGGTGTTTTTGTCCGTTTGGGCCGAGTTGGGCTTGCTGGACCGCTTTTCGGCCAGCTTATCCGGGGGATTCTCCGGATTTTTTTCCAAAGGAATTTCTCTTGCCACTGTGGACTTTCTTGACCCGGCAGCAACAATGTTTTTTACCGGCTTGGCACCATATGCGGTGTCTGAGCCGGAAAGAGGCTGAACGGAAATTTTGTAATCGGGAGCAAGCGGTGCCACTTCCACTGGTGCAGGCGAGGCATGCAAGGGCGCTGCCCTGAGATTGCTGGCGGCTCGATCTGCCTGCTGGGGGATCGGTGAAGGCAGGCTTGGATAGCCGGGAGTCCACTTCATAACTAAAGCGCCCGGACGAGCATGAAAGGCCAGCGCGCGAAAGGCTCGCGCATTGAATGCACCGATTGAGATGCGCATTGTCGGAGGCTGGCTGCTGAATTGCCCGATCCGTATTTCCTGAATGCCGCTTTGCCTCCAGGCGTCCGGTGCCGAGTTTTCCGGCTTCAAAAGATGGGTGGCGAGCTGGTAAGAAACACCTTCGAAATCAGCCACCATAAGGGTTTTCCCGTCCGGTCCCGGCAGATATTGAATGAGCGGTGCCGGCAAAGGATTTTTTGAAGTGGTGGCGATGGTTATCGAGCCGTGGGACAAATCAGGCACGACGGATAAGACGCGTTCGGCGGGCGCGGAATTTTCTCCGTTTGCAGCAGGAGAAACGATGGTTAGCAAGGCGGATAGCATAAGGAAACAGGCATGATTACCAGCTTTCCAGGACATGAAACCACCTTAACTATTGACCGCGTGGATATGATAACACGTCATCAAGCAGTAGGCGGTGGCACATAATTTTGCGGCGGTGAATGAATTGGCAATGGGACGAAAAAGCGCGGTTTATATTCGCTTGATATGTGCCTGCCACCACATGTGAGGCACAAATAAAATTGAGCTTTCCTCATGTGGGACGCCGTTTGCCCCTAACCTGTTAATCTAAATTCTGCAGTTTCGAGTGCAATCTCTTTATTACTAACCCCCAGTGGTTGCCTGTCAGGTTGCGAATCTCACCAACTTTATCTGTTGCCAAGATTCAACCTTTGCGAATCTGCTCGGACTGACTGGTCCGAATAAAAATTACATGGTTCAGCGGTTTTTCAAGCAAAACAGCTTCGAAGGGAGTTTTCCAAAATGGATGTCAACCTGCTCGCGGTCCTAGGATGTGGCGGAGCGGCAATTCTTTATGTGATTGTCGTTGGAAGTTACGTACTCGGGCTCAGCCCTGGTAATGAAAGAATGCAGGAAATTGCCCTGGCTATTGAGCAAGGTGCAAATGCGTTCATGAAGCGCCAATACACTTCAGTGGCTCTGGTCGGTGTCGGTCTTTTCCTTATCATCGGCTCGCTTCTGGATAACGGCTGGGTCACCGCTGCCGGTTTTGCAGTGGGAGCGACTTTGAGCTCGCTGGCCGGTATCTTCGGTATGAAGGTCTCGGTGAAAGCCAACGTGAGAACCGCCGAAGCGGCTCGAGGCGGATTGGCAAAAGCGCTGGATGTTGCCTTCAAGGGCGGTTCGGTGACCGGACTTCTGGTGGTCGGTCTCGGTCTGATTGGCGTTACTGGTTTTTACATGGCCACTCATGATGTGAAGGCTCTGGTTGGTCTCGGATTCGGAGCCAGTCTGGTCTCGGTATTTGCTCGTCTGGGTGGTGGCATTTACACCAAAGCAGCCGACGTCGGAGCTGATCTTGTCGGTAAAGTAGAAGCAGGAATTCCTGAAGATGACCCGCGCAACCCCGCTGTCATCGCCGACAACGTCGGCGACAATGTCGGCGATTGCGCCGGCATGGCTGCTGACCTTTTTGAAACATATGCTGTCACTGCCGTCGCCACCATGCTTCTTGCTTCTCAGATATTCAAGGAGCAGATTGCAGCAGGCAGACAAGAAATTCTCTATTATCCGCTCGTTCTTGGTGGTGCATCCATCATCACATCGATTATTGGTTGTTTCTTCGTCCGTCTCGGCAAGAACAACAACATCATGGGTGCTCTGTACAACGGGCTGGTCTGGTCGGCAATTCTCGCCGGCGCAGCCTTCTGGTTCGTCACCGAAAAATATATGACCGGGCTTCAGTACTCTCCACTCAGTCTCTGGTCCTCCGCTATGGTCGGACTGGTTGTGACTGGTGCCATTGTTGTAATTACCGAGTATTACACTTCAACATCGTTCGCTCCGGTCAGATCCATCGCTAAAGCATCTGAAACCGGCAGCGCCACCAACATCATTGCTGGACTTGCAGTTTCACTCAAAGCGACAGCATTTCCTGTGATTGCCATCGTTATTGGTATCCTCGTGTCGTTTGCCCTGTGTGGAGTATTCGGTGTGGCCCTGGCGGCAATGTCGATGCTCTCGATGGCCGGCATTATCGTCGCTATCGACTCCTATGGTCCGATCACTGATAACGCAGGCGGTATCGCGGAGATGGCTGAGCTTCCTAAAGAAGTTCGCGAAATCACTGACCCGCTTGATGCCGTCGGTAATACCACCAAAGCAGTAACCAAAGGCTACGCAATCGGCTCTGCCGGTCTTGCCGCGCTCGTATTGTTCAGCTCCTACACAGAAGAATTGAACACCGCCCTGCAGAATGCCGCCGTGGCTGCTGGAAAAACAGCTGCATCGGCAACTGTTATCACCTTCGACCTTTCCAATCCATATGTAATTGCCGGACTGTTTTTGGGCGGATTGATTCCTTTCTTGTTTGCAGCCATGGCAATGGAAGCTGTAGGACATGCAGGCGGCATGGTCGTTGAAGAAGTGCGCCGCCAGTTCAGAGAACGTCCAGGCATCATGGATGGCACCGCTAAGCCTGACTATGCTTCCTGCGTAGACATCGTCACTAAAGAAGCAATCCGTCAGATGATCTTGCCTGCGCTCTTGCCTGTTTTGACGCCGGTGGTAATCGCCATTTTGGGTGCCTGCTTCTTGAATGAAGCGCTGCCCGGCGAGTACGCCGCCGCAAAATTATTGGGCGGAGTGCTAGTAGGCAGTATCGTCACTGGTATCTTTGTGGCCATCTCGATGACCTCAGGCGGCGGAGCCTGGGATAACGCCAAGAAATACATCGAAGAAGGAAATCACGGCGGCAAAGGATCTGAAGCTCACAAAGCTGCAGTTACCGGAGACACCGTGGGCGATCCTTACAAAGACACTGCCGGCCCTGCCATCAACCCGATGATCAAGATTTTGAACATCGTTGCTCTCCTTATGGTGGCATTCCTGGTCAAATAAGCAGAACTGACTTATTTGATCAAAACGGGCGGCTAAATGAGCCAAATCCGCATCGCAAACAAACAGGACGAACCGCACATTCGTGCGCTTTTAAAAGATGCTCTTGCCGGCATCTCAAAGGAGATGGACCTGAATGGCAGCGATGTGGATTTGAAGAATATCGAGTGGAGTTATTTCGGACACGACGGCGTTTTCTTTGTTCTTGAGCTGGATGGAACCATTGCCGGGGTCGGCGGAGCCGCCAAGCTTTCAGATAGTGCCCTTGAGATTAAGCGTCTATACGTGAAACCGGATTTGCATCTAGAAAGTGCACTTTTAGATTTGCTGGAAAGGCTCTTAGACTTCGCTCGAAAAATGGACTATCAAAGCATTGAGTGCGCCCAGATTGCCGCGCGCTTCACGCCGCCCGGCCTGCTGGAAGTAAAGGGATTTAAAAACGACGACACTCGAATAGTAGTCAATATATAAGGCACTTAGAAGCTAAAGCGATATCGCTTTAACTTCCAGACCTGTTGATGGCTGGAAAGGGCGTTGTTTAGGCGTTTTGAGCAGTTGGAACTTAAGGCTGGAATTCTGGTCTTATGCTGACAACCGGTCGTTTCTTAGCGTCGTTTAAGCAAGAAAGGGACTGGGAATGAAACATACGTAGGTAGTTGTCCGAAAGCTTCTAATGAGAAGCGGGAGCGACTTATGGAGAAGATTTCTCTTAAAACTGTCTGGATGGCGGTGATGCTGGGGCTGCTTGTGGCCACGGCTCCGAGCTGGATGTTTGACAGCAAACACCCGACATCCAATTATGATGCTCCCTGGATTTATCCGGGCTTAGTGCATCACTGAGTCTCTATCTGTTAATTCGACCAATTTTTGGGCTTGAGGAAGCTGTATTCGGCATCCTCAAGCAATTTTTTTATTGGAGTTGGTTCGTCTGGAATCTCGACCAGCGAGCTAAGCGGCAGTTGCCACCATGACACGTCGTGCCAACTTTCAAATTTGTAGCCGACATTCTTGTACAGCCCTGTTTGCACGAAACCCAGGGATTTATGCAAAGCTTCGCTGCCTGGGTTGGGCAGTGTTATACCGGCAAAAGCGTTGTAGAATCCCTGTTTTTTCAGGAGCGGAATCAGGACGCCATAAAGCGCTTTGCCCTTGCCTGTGCCGTGAAAACCCTCTTTCACGTATACCGAGACATTGGCCGAGAATCGGTAGGCGGCTCTCTCCATATGTTGTCCTGCATATGCAAATGCAATCGTCTCTCCATTCTCTTCAAATATCAGATAGGGAAATCTAGTCAAAGTCTTTTCAATGCGGTTGGAAATATCCTCCAGGCTCGGAGGCTGTAATTCAAAGGTGGCAGGCGATTTCAGGCAATATGGCCCGTAAATGTCGAGCACACTTACAGCATCATTACTGGTGGCTAATCTAATCTGGTGCTTGCCATTTTGCATATAAACCTGCCCTTAATTCCCTTACCTTTTTGCGCAATCTGTGCCACGATTCGAATCAGGCAGCCAATGATATTTCGATAAAATCGTACAGGCGATCAAGAGTTTCGAAAACAATGATCATGTTTCCGCCAATAGTCTACAAGATAGGCAATGTCATCAAGTATGCGACATTGGTGGTTATGACTGCCGGAATTCTTGCCACCACTATCTTTGGCGCGCTTGTCTGCTGGGATTTGCGCGATATTCCAGACCTTGCTTATCTGGAACATTATCATCACGGTTCGCCAATTGAAATTTACGATCGCAATGACAAACTTGTTCTCACGGTAAATCCCGGCGTCAAACATCGCATTATTCCTCTTAGCCAGGTTTCAAGCCAGATTACGCAGGCTGTGGTGGCTGTGGAGGACAGGCAGTTTTTCGAGCACGCTGGTGTCAGTTTCATTGGTGTCACCAGAGCGATGCTGGCAAACATAAAGGCCGGCAGGATGGTGGAAGGTGGCTCAACGATTACGCAACAGTTGGTAAAAAACCTTTTCCACGAAGGGGAAAAGCGAACTTTAATTCGTAAGCTGTCTGAAACCGCGCTCGCATTTATGATCGAGTGCAAATACAGCAAGTGGCAGATCCTGCAAGTCTATCTCAACGAGATTTATTTCGGCAATGGCGCCTGGGGCGTAGAACAGGCATCTATGACCTATTTCGGCAAACATGCAGCGGCGGTGACCCTGCCGGAGGCGGCCTTTATCGCTGGATTGATTAAAAGCCCTTCTGTCCTTGGCGATCCGGCCAACCGGATGGATGCACTCAAGAGGCAAAAACAGGTCCTGGGTATGATGGGCGAAAATGGCTACATCTCTCAGTCCCAGTATGATATTGCCATGACGACACCGTTGCGCTTCGGCAATAGTAGCACCGGACTTGATACCACGCCGTTCGATAAATTTCCGTACTTCATATCTTATGTATTGGAGACGGTCAAAACTCTTTTGCCGGAGGAAGGGGATACAACTAGGATTGGGCGCGGAGTCCGTGTTTATACAACACTCGATCAAGATGCTCAGAGGGCGGCTGAAGCTACCATTCAAAAAGGCATCGATCATGCGCCCAGAGGTATAGACGAAGGAGCCATTGTTGCCTGTTCCGTTTCTAACGGCGCCGTAAGAGCACTGGTAGGCGGCGCCGGCGATTTCTGGAAAAGCCAGTGGAATTGTGCCACAAATCCGCATACCGCAGGTTCTTCTTTCAAACCATTCGTCTATCTTGCCGCCTTTATAAATGGCGCTCTGGACAGTGAAAGCTTCCTTGACGATACAAAATTGGAAGTCCCCCAAATTGGCGGAGTCACCTACATACCCAAAAACTATGACGGCAAGTTTCTGGGTAAAATTACAGTCCGTCAGGCTCTCTATCAGTCGAGAAACGTATGCGCTGTAAAAGTTGCCAGACAAATAGGCATGCAGCCGATTATCATGGCGGCCCAGGACGCCGGCATCAGGTCTCCATTGCCTGCCAACCTTTCGCTTGCTCTGGGCAGTGCGGCTGTTTCTCCTTTAGAGATGGCCGGGGCCTATGGAACATTCGCTCGCGGCGGCGTCGCTGTTGAACCGTGGATGGTGCGAATGATCACTTCACTGGATGGGCGCCGCGTTATCCATAAGTATGATCCCTACCTGCACCGGGTGTTTGATCCGGCTTGCGTCTTGGAATTGAATTCCATTTTGGAAGATGTCGTCACCAAAGGCACAGGCGTTGCCGCCCGGTTGAAAGACAGGACCGTAGCTGGAAAAACAGGCACCTCAGACAATTCTACAGACCTCTGGTTTGTCGGTTTTACCTCCGACATGGTCACAGCCGTCTGGGCCGGCAACAAAGATCACACGATGTCGATTGGAAAAAAAGTCACAGGTGGAACTGTGGCGGCAGGCATCTTCAAAGACTTCAACACCAGCTACTACAAAGTGCACAAAATGCCTCCCGCCGAGGTGCTGGCCAAATCAGCCGCCGGCAATGGAAAGAGCGAGCAAGACGGGCAAGTACAGCCAAAGGCTGATAAGCAACCGGTGTTGAAGCTTCCGCCCCGGCCTCAGCCGACGCCTCCGGTTCAAAATCCGCCCTGGAGCCTGAAGGCCTTGCAGCCCAAACTGGGCGTGCCGCAAGCTCCGGCGCCGGTAAAAGCGGCACCGGCAGTGAGCAGCCCCGAACCTGTTCTCACCGATGGACATGGCGGACTGAGGGCGACAGCCAAAGCTCTTGCACTGCCGGCAGTGGCAAAGCCGAAGCCGGCTTCTCAGCTGAGACGCGCTCACAGTAAGAGCCGACGCGCCTATCAGGCTGGATATCCCGGTGCAAAGAAGGCCTACCAACCGGCTTCCAATCCGGCCGGAGGAGTGGTTGTTCGTTCGGAAAAGAATCTAAGAGAATTCCGCTGGCGTTAGAAGCGTGAAGTTTTCCCCCACTCCTGAGAATTTCGATCTGGCAATTTAGAGCGTTGTCATATAATCTGCAATTGCATATATAAGGACTATAGACCGAAATGGACAATAAGAAGCCGAGAAGCTCAGCTGGTGGCAAGCGCACGGGCGGCGGTGCGTATGGCAAAAAACCAGGCGGCGCGGGTGGTAAGCCACAAGGACGCTTCGGCAAACCGTCAGGCAGCAAGTCCGGCGGAAAATCATTCGGCTCCAAGCCTAGAGCCGGTGCCGGCGACAAACCAAAATTTCGATCTGAGGGTGGATCCCAAGACGCCGGCGGTTACAAGCGCAAATTTGAGGGCGAAGGCTCGGCCGAGAAAAAGAGCTATGGACCGCGCTCCGGCTCTGGTAAATTCGGCGGGTCAGGGGCCGGAAAGAAACCATATGCACGATCTACAGAAAGCGGCGGTTACGAAGGTCGCTCAACACGTGCCCGTTCGTCAGAAGGTGGCGGTTATGAAGGTCGCCCATCGCGCCCCCGTTCGTCAGAAGGTGGCGGTTATGAAGGTCGCCCATCGCGCCCCCGTTCGTCAGAAGGTGGCGGTTATGAAGGACGCCCATCGCGTCCTCGCTCGTCAGAAGGCGGCGGTTATGAAGGACGCCCATCGCGTCCTCGCTCGTCAGAAGGCGGCGGTTATGAAGGACGCCCATCGCGTCCCCGCTCCTCAGAAGGCGGCGGTTATGAAGAGCGCAAGGCGCGAGAACGCGCTTCTGAAGAGCGTTCGCAAGGTCAAGAGAAGCGTCCCTATCGACCCACAGGTGCTGCCCGTGAAGACGGTGGCACGCGCACTTCGGGCTATGCCCGCAGTTCGTCGAGAGAGGGCGGCTACAGCGACCGTGCTCCCAGAGAGCGCAGTGATCGCGAGCAAGGAGCCCAAACACCAGACGATCCGAATCTTGTTTTTCTCAAAATGAATATCAGCAAAGACCTTGTTCAGCGCGCCAAAGAACTGGCGGCCGACAATGAGATGAGTCTCACCGATTTCCTGCCCAAGCTGTTTGAAGTGGCTGTTAATTCGATGGAGAAATCCGCATATCGTAAGCGCACCTATGTTACGGAAGCAGCATCCCAAAACAGAAAATCGATCAAGACCTGGCGTCCCAAAGAAGACTAATGCAGGGTGTTAGCTGATTTGGTTAGTGCCGATCACAATACTTTTGCAAAATTGGCAAAGAACAGGTAGTACATCACTGCCGAGCCCAATGCGGCGCCCGGTATGGTAATGAACCAGGCGATTAGCATTTCTTTTGCCACCAACCAGTGCACGCCTTTTTTGCGTTCTGCGGTGCCCACTCCCATAACGGCACATGAAATTACCTGGGAAGCCGAGACCGGTCCGCCCGTTGCCGAAGCATAGCAAAGTACCGCTGCCGCTGCCGCTTGCGTGACGAATCCATGGACCGGCCGCAAGCGAAAAATGTCTGTCCCCACCTTGCGCACTATGCGCGGTGCCAGAGAAGCAATGCCCAGGACCATCGCTGTTGCCGTCAGCAAGCGCACCCACATCGGAATGGCAGAAACATGCATGCCGAAAGAACTGAGAGCTAGCATTGCCACTCCCATAACTTTCTGAGTATCGTTGGCGCCGTGCCCGAAGGACACCAGTGCAAGCGCAGGTAGTTGCGCTAGTTTCAGAAAACGATTCACTCTTGATGTCGCTCTTAAGAGAAGCAACATGGTGATCTTGAAGGTGATAAACCCAGCTGCAAAGCCGACAAGAGGCGAGAGAAACAAGCTGACCAGCACCTTCGCCAGTCCGGTTGCATCAATGATGTGGCGGTATTCCCCCCAGATGATCAGCTGTGTTCCTCCGCCGGCGGCGACAACAGCACCGAGCAATCCCCCCACCAGAGCGTGCGTGGAACTGGAAGGAAAGCCAAGCTGCTTGGTAAGATAATTCCATCCGATAGCGGCCGTCATCGCGCAAGCCAGCCAGGCCAAAACAGCGGGAGTGTCTGGGAAGTGGGCGAAAGATTTGACTGTGCTGGCCACAGCAGAACCGCCCAGTAATGCGCCTGAGAATTCAAATATGCTGACGAGCAAAACCGTTTGTTTTGGCGTCAATGTTCGCGAGCCAATGATCGATGCGGCGACGGTGCTGCCATCCTGAAAGCCATTTGTATACGCAAAGAGTGACGAAAGCAGGATTACGAAGAGAAGAATGTAGGTTGATTCACTGTTCAATTTCGTATTACCAGTCTGGCTGCATCACTTTTCGTTTAGCTGATCTTGATAATCACATGCTGCAACTTGGCGCCCACTCTGTCGATATGCTCAGAAGCCAACACAAAACTTCGATAGACTTCCACTGTGCGCATGATTTTTTTCAAATCGTTTATTGAGAACAACTCCCGCATTGCCTGCCTGTAAACTTTGGAGAGGCGGTTTTCCGACTTTCTGGCCAGTCTGGCCTGCTCTTCTGCCTCTGGAAAGTTCTTGTCCTTCAGTGTGGTGAATGAGTTGACCAGACAGCGTGCGCCCTCCACAAGCGTGCGGGCCATTTCGTTCATGTAGGCATCTTCAGGCGAGATAGAGAATGCTTCAATCTCCCGGGCTGTGGCTTTGGCTGCGTTTATGATTTCGTCCAAACGAGTCGAGAGATCGTAAATGTCTTCTCTGTCGAATGGAGTTACGAAAGATTCGACCAGTTTGCGCTGCAGTTCAAGCTTGATGTCGTCGGCTTTGCTTTCCAAGTCTCTGACTGTCTGGCAGCGTTCACTGGCGCCTTCAATAAGCCAGCATTCCAGTGCCTCCAGCCCGTTAAGCGTCACAGTCGCCTGATCGATGAGGATTTTGTAGAAATCGGTTTGCGGTTCGAAAAGTCTGCTGAACCAGTTTGAATTCTTATCAGGCATGCTTTACTGCTCCCCCAATATTCTACCCATTAGCGGCTAAGAGGCGGAGCTAAAAAACTCGATAAATGCTCCTTTCACTGTCGAGACGCTCAATTTGCCGGTCGTATTTTCGGCGGCGCTCAAGTGCGGCACGATCTCATTGATTTTTTGTGCTGTCCAGATGGACTTTCCTTCCAGCTGGTTCAATTTGTCAGCCAGGGGCTTGAGGTCCTTTCTGGGCAGTGGCGTTCTTTCCACCAATTCCACCCAGGTTTCATACCGATAATAAAAATCATGGCGGGCGCCGTCTGTGACAAGAATGCGAGATGAGGTGGTGGCATTATGCACGGCGAATTGGTGACAGGTGGCATGTGTCCATCTTGCCCCTTTCACCTTCGGACGTGCCTGAACCAACTCTTTTGCTGAAGGTGCTTCAACAATTGCAAAATCCAAATGCGGGTGCACCTCGATTTTTATGTCGCCTTTTGCAATTGCGTTTTCACTCCACTCAAGGAGGCGATCTTCTTCCTGCCAATATTGTTCTAGAAAATGAACGCGCTGAAATAAATTGGAGAAACGCGGCAAAAGCTCCTCATAGAGAATGCCCACGATTTCGTCATAGGGGCGCTGGAACACTGTTTTGTTGAGCGGTGACTTGTCAGGTTGTGCCCAGGCTTGCAGAACAAATGTGACCTGCGCTGCTTCTCGGTCTTTGTATGTCCCGAAGTCTCCGGCAGTGGCGATATCCAAAAGTAAAGTCTTGTGCGCCAGCGCCTCTTCAGGGTAGAGCAAGGTGAAGATTCCGACCAGACCATCTTCGTCGAAGTGATTGTTGGAGACAGCTTCAGCTCGCTCCGGACTGGCTTTTGACTCAAGAAAGTTGAAAACAATTTCAGCGGAGAGGTCTGCCTTTAGTGCCTCCGGGCTGCCAGAGCCTGGCCAATGAGAGAGTGTGAGAATGGTCGACGGGATGGGCATCGAGTCGACAATGATATTCGGGGTCAGGCCCAGCCGGTTATAGGGCACATACTTGAGGCTTTGCATGGGCTTATTCTATGGGTTTTGCTTCTTCCCTTTGTAATAACAATTGTCCTTTTGTAATTGCCCAGGTCAGGCAATGATTGGCGGGAGATTTGTGCAAATGCAGCTTCCATGCGAGTTCTGGCTTAAGACGCTTTGCCTTAAGAAGTAGAAATGTTGAGAAATCTATGTTTCAGGGCTCTTCAGGGTTGTCTTCGCCTGACAGCCCTTTAGAATTACAGCTACGAACAACTCTGCATAATCTGTTCTCCGCCATTACTACTCATGGGGTCTCAAACTGGTAATGAAAGCACTCGTCCTTGATAGACCGGGCACTCCGGATAGCCTGTACGCCACCGAAGTCGATCTGCCCAAGCCGGGACCTGGCGAAGTGCGCGTCCGCGTCCATGCCGCCGGTCTCAACCCGATCGATTACAAATTAGCCGCCACCGGTTCGCCGGATTGGAAATACCCGCAAATTCTTGGTTTGGACGTTGCCGGCGTTGTAGACGCCCTCGGTCCGGACGTCGATGAATGGCTGGACGGCGATCAAGTTTACTTCCATGGCGATTTCTCGCGCCGCGGCGGATTTGGCCAATACGCCATCGCCAAGTCGAGAGCTCTGTCCTGGATGCCTGAAGGTCTTTCTTTCATTGAAGCGGCTGCGCTTCCGTGCGCAGGTTTCACTGCCTATCAGGCCCTGCACAGAAAGCTGAAAGTGCAAGCCGGCAAAACCATCTTAATCCACGGCGGAGCCGGCGGTGTAGGTGGTTTTTCCGTACAGTTGGCACGTCTGGCCGGTCTCAAGATCATCGCCACCTGCTCGCGCCACAATGCAAAATTTGTCAAAGACCTGGGCGCCGAGCATGTTATCGACTATCAAGCTGAAAACGTCGGCGATAAGGTGAAGCTCATAACCGCAGGAAAAGGCGTCGACTACATCATCGACACCGTATCACCGGAAAATGCTACCGCCTCTCTGGACATGCTGGCTTTGAACGGCGCCATCGCCTGCATCGCCGGCTTGCCTGATCTCACTCAGTTTGAGCACTTCAAGAAAGCTATCTCTATCCATGAAGTGGCGCTGGGCTCAGCCTACCAATCCGAAGACGAAAGCGCCCTGGATGATTTGGCTCGCATTGGTATCGAATTTGGTGCGTTGGCCGCTAAGGGGCAAATCAAGCCGATGGTTGAAGAAACCGTCACTCTGGAAGAAATTCCTGATGCTTTGATTCGCCTTTCGATGCGTCATGTGCGCGGCAAAATTGTCGCGACCGTGGCTCAAACCGCAAGAGAGACAACCAAGTAGTTGATTCTCAATAGAATTGGAAACCCCGGGCAAGCAAGCCCGGGGTTTTTTTCTGCTCGAACAAGTTAACAAATTATCACCAGGTCTAAGTCATCAAAGTGCCAACCTGTGCCATTTTCGGACCATGGACCAGTAATAAGCCGCAAAGACAGGTAATCCTTAATCAGCTTCCCTTGGCAATGGCTGAGACATGAGGGACAATGCGGCTCTTGGGCATTGAGACACCGATCAGGGTAGGGAGGAAGAAAGGTGCCTGACAGATTCGACGGCGAGACAACCGAACAACATTCCACCGACCTTGAGTCTCTGGAAATGGCATTTCGTTATGCCACTACCAGCGTGCCTGCGGAGCAGAAAACCGGGCTGGCATACACCCTGAGCATGTGGTCGAGACCGTTTGTTCTTGCTCATCGCATCCCTGTCTTCAAGCGGGTTTGGTTCTACGCAACCATGATGGCCGGATATACCTATATCGTCGACTACATTGCCGACAGAACAATCACTACCCATATGTTCAAAGAGCTCGGCTCTGTCTCCTCTGTGGGCATCATTCTCGGCTTGCTGCTTGTTTTTCGCACCAATTCTGCCTATGAAAGATGGTGGGAAGGACGAAAACTCTGGGGACAACTGGTCAATGATTCGCGCAATATCTGCCTGAAAATCCGCGCACTTGATACCATCCGTCCATCAGATAAAGTCCGCTTTGGAGAGCTGATTATCTCCTTTTCGTATGCGCTCAAACATCACTTGCGCGACACTATTCCCAGCCGTCCCTTGCCGGGAGTCGGGCCTTTGACCGACACAGAAGTGCAAAATATTCCGCTGCATGTGGCCGGAAAGATTTACGACTTGCTTTTGCAATGGCGCAAGGATGGAAATGTAGACACGATCATGTCCATGCAATTAGACGGACATGCGCTCCAATTGATGAATATTGCCGGCTCTTGCGAGCGCATCAAGAACAGCCCCATCGCTATTTCCTACCGTGCCTTCATGCGACAGGGCATTGCCCTCAACCTTTTGGCCATGCCCTGGTATCTGTCGCAGGAATTTTCGATTTATTGGCTGATGCCACTGGTCATGATCAGCACCTATTTTCTGATTGGCATTGAGTTGATTGCCGAGGACATTGAAGATCCCTTTGGCTATGACGGTGACGACCTGCCTCTGGACAATATTTGCGCCGGTATAAAAAATACGGTCAGCCAGATTCTCAAAGTCAGAGACGATCGCAAGTTTACGCGCTCGATGGAGATGCCGCGATACGATTTGCTCAAGAGCGATCTGCCAATCAATCCTCGCAGCTCAGGCAACATGAAAGCGATGGAGCCGGCGCCTGCCAAAGGTTCCGAATCTCAGTAAAACCATTACTTGAGGCCCGGCAGCCCTGGCTAATTGAGCCTGAGGATGTAGTGTTTGAGCATGAAGCGCCCGATCAGGTCTTCGGATTCTCCGCATATCTCCAGCCTTGGATCCAGTGAAGGCAGTATGCTTTCCGTTCCCAAAGTGCCTGTGTGAAATGGCTCTCGCAAAATGATTTTGCAGTTTTTCTTTGCGGTTTTGATGATGTTTTCCATCACCTTTTTTCTGGGAGTGCAAAACTGCCCCCAGTAGATGGCATCAAATGAGCTCAAATCAAAGCTTCCCGCGTCGGCTTGTTCGATTGAAATGCGATCAAGACCAAATTTCCGACAAATTTGCGTGGCCTTTATCACAGCTTCTTCGTTATTATCAACGCCGACGATACGTGGAATATCCGTCCAGTCATGCACGTAGAACATGCTGGAAGGAACCTTTCCACAGCCGAGCATGACATAGCTCTGGCAATTTGAAAGATCGGCAAGGTTGACGGCATCTTCGATCCGCGCGTAAGAGTGCTTTGTGTGGATGGCGTGAATGTCGCCCAGTTTTTGTTCTGAATCGAGGTCTTGAGAGATCATATCGGCAAAGGTCAGATCCTCCATTTGCCAGGCCAGACGCAGCATATAAGGCAAGAAAAACTGTTGATACTGAATGAATTGAGGAGAACGCTCGAAATCAAGGTAAACGTCGCGGTGTGGGTAGGTGTGGATGAATTCGAGAAACCCGTCCATGGCACTGGCGAAGCCCTCTTCCGAGCCGTCCGGCGAAAACCTGCTCAATTGCTGACGGTGATATTCGACTTGCTTTTTCAGTTGAGCCAGAGCGCGGCCCCTAGGTGAAAAGCTCTCAGTGACTGCCTTTAGTATGGAAATCGGCGACATTACGATGCAATCATCCTGAACATGGTATGCAAAAGACCGATATAGGGCATTTCAAAACCATCACTGAGAGAGACGAAACCCCTGCGCTCGTAAAATCCAGTTGCCGTGTCAACTGCATAACACCAGACATATTCAGGTCGGGGTGACCATTGGCAAACTACCTTCTTGAGCGCTTCTTCCAGCAGAATCTTTCCCAGCCCGTTGCCCTGCCGTTCAATAGTGACGGCCATTCCTCGCAGCTGAAAGCCGGCGCGAGCAGGCAGGCTCTTCTTTGGCTCACTGTCGGGAGGAATTTTTTCCAATTCCAAAGGACGATTGTAAAACGAGGCAATGGCAACGATCTCCCCATTTTCTCTGAGACCGAAATGCAAAGCCTCAATGGTTCCATCTTGCAAAAAAGTGCACTGTTCCGGCGGCATGCCATTTCGCAAAACTTTCGAACGCAGAGGCAGTGCATCGGTGAGATCGATTTCATCTACCGTCAGGATTCCGTTCATAACCGCCACAGGAGAGTCTTTGCCGTTTTCTTTCCGCGGCCAGAATAACATACGCTTCAACCGGCTCCTTTCAAGGAGACTAATAAAGTAAGATCACCAACTTCTATGCCAGTAGCCGAACTGCCTAAAGTTCAATCAGTAAATTCTTTCCGAACATCACCAGAGGTACTCAGTACAAAAATTATGATGAATACCCGGATACAGGTATTGAAGACGAGGATTTCCCGCTTGAGGTAAAACTGAGCGAGACCGGAAAAAATAGTTTTGCCAAGCATCTTCTGATACTTTTCAAACAGCTGGCTTACCCGTTCAAAGCAATAGCTAGAAGTTGATCGTAAAAAGTTCTACTCGTCCTTCTTTGTCGGGTCGACCTCTTCGACAATCAGCTTAGGCGTGTCGGCTGTCATTTGCGCCTTGAGCGCAGCCAGCTCGTGGTCGACATCCATTTGCTTTTCGGCATTTTTGAATTTGTCGTCGCCGGCCATTTCTGTGAGCGCTTCGCCGCGTGCTTCTTTCATGCGGATTTTTTCTTCGATGGCATCCATGCTCTTTCCGGAAGCATTAGACATCAAATCCTGAGCATTGGCTACCGCGTCGCCGGCCTTGGCCCGGGCCACCAGCCCTTTTTGTTTGACGCGGTATTCTCTCAGTTTTTCTTCAATATCTGCATATCTCTCTTTCAGCGTGTCTTTCGATGCTTTTGCATCATCCAGCTGAGTTTGAAGAGATTTGCCGTTTTGCTCCAGTTCGACCTTTTTGGTCAAACATTGTTTGGCGACATCGTCATTGTCCTGGGAAACAGCAACGGCCGCACGCTTCATCCATTGTTCGAGCTCTTGCTGGTTTTTCTCCAGTTGTTTTTGAATCATCTTTTCGCGGGTGATCGCTTCTGTGGTCGCTTCTTTCAACTGTTTGAGCAGGTTTTCCAGCTCGGTCTCTCCCATCTGGGCAAGAATCTCTGGAGTTTCAAGCTTGGACACGCCTTTGTCCAGCATGCCCTTCATTACATTCTTGAGTCGGTCAAACATCGCCTTCTCCTTTTGATGCTGAATGCCCTATCTATTGACCCGTTTAGTCGATCCTGTGTGAAGGATCTCAGTCGATGCCCAGGAATTCCCGAATGAGACCGTGGAAGTGATGAACCCCGCTCTCGTGTTTTGGTGAATAACGCCCGCTGTCGTAAAACCTGGAGGTCATACCGCGCTGTACCTTTTCTACAATATCCTCATCTTCTCTTTCTACTTTATCGAGGGCGCTTCCGGCACCGGATGATATTTTCGATTCGTCGTACATGTAAGTGAGAAATGAGACCTTGCTTCTATCCACCGCCAGTGGTGTCACAATATTGACCGAAAGACCCCAGGGATAGAAGTTGAACATCATGTTGGGAAAGAGGAAATAGTAATAGGCGGCGATGTTGCGACCGAAATCAGGCGAGTCTTTGGGAATGTCTTGGAAGCCTTCTCCCTGGGTGGATGAGACTCCTATCTGCAGACTTGCGTATTCGAAAATCTCATTGGAATAGTCCTTGGCGTCCAGGGCAGCCGCCAGTCCCGGGTGCACATAGGGAATGTGAAAACCTTCCAAATAGTTGTCAACATAAAGAGCCCAGTTGGCTCTGACAATATAGTCGCGGGAGCGGGCCTGGTCGAAGGCATATTCTTCGACAGGCAGGAAGTCCAGCCGGTCGCTCATGGGAGCGGTCAGGTCGGCGAAATCGAAAAGCGGCGAATCGGTCGTCGGCGCCGCAAAGAGAAATTTGCGCCAGCTGGCGAAAGGAACTGATTGGAGATGGTCGGATTGATTGGGAAAATCCGGCACATCCTCGAAGCCCGGGGCGCTTACCATTTGACCGTCCAGGGCAAAACGGCGCCCATGGTAGCGGCAGCGCAGGGACTGGGTGTGGCATTCGCCTTCCACAAGCAAATTACCCCTGTGCGTGCAGACGTTCGAGAGGCAGTGGAGTTGATCGTCTGAATCGCGGGTCATGATGATTGGTTCGTCGAGAAAACCTTCCATCACCGCATGCGGTACCACCTGTCCGGGTGCCTTGAGCCGATCTACATCTGTAATCAATTGCCAGCTGCGTGCAAATATCATCTCCTTCATCTCTTCAAGGAGGCTGGGATCCTTGTAGAACATGGAGGGCAAGGTGCGCATGCTGCCTATGTTGTCGTCCTTGCCCGCCTTCATTTCTTTTGGGCCTCTGGCTTTGGAGAGTTTGCTTCTGCTTTTACTTTCGCAGCACTGATGCCTGGATTTGAAATTTTTGACGATGATTTCGAAACGGTGCCGGCGGATTTTGATTTTACATCTGGGACGGCCAGTTTTATCTCGGCAATTTTGATGAGATTGCAGCCGCCTTTGCGGGCGATCCAGCCTTTGACCGTGACTCGTTTGGCAACGAAGGGCAGGAGCAATTCCTTGCAGCCGGTATACCCTTTATGCTTGGCGGCGACGAACAATTCGCCTGTTTTCTCGTCCAGAATGCCCGGTGAAACTCCGCCGTGTATGCAGGCTAAGGCGCAGGCTTTGTGCCTTTCACCGCGTCCCGGACCCATGACTTGAGAGGCGTAGCACCAGGCATCGACAACCTCGCCAGTGATTTCTACTTTCTTAGTGGCCGGAATCAGCCGTTGTCTTTCCACCGGAATTTCGCTTTGCGGTTTCATCGGCTCCGCATTTGACGGACCGCCTCCCGAAAAGGAAGCAATCAACATCGACAATGCAAAAAATTTAGTGGCGGTGCCCGTCACCATATATGGTGTTACCTCGTGGAGCTGGCCGAAGTAGCCGTTTCAGGCTCCTTTACAGTTACTTTCTTGGGTGGCTTGAGCACGTCTTTGAGTTTCCAGGACCAGTCCAGATTGCGCCTGGATAGTTTGTCCGAGAGGCTGTACATAGCCATGGCAATTTCTTTGTCTTCCATTCTAAAAGCATGCGCTTTCTCGTAGCACTGAAGCGCCAGAGGATAGTCCTTCGCGTAAATTTCCAGGTCTTTGCCGAGCCTGAACCAGGCTCGGCCATAAGCGGGTGCTTCTTCAAGTCCGCGCTTATACTGCTCCATGGCCAGTTTGCGCATATTCATATTGTCCAGCACATCGCCCACGGCAAAGAAAAAAGCAGCAGGCGGGTGTTTACCGGCTTTTATAGAGGCCGACTTAATGGCTTGTTCTATGTCTTCATGGCCGACATGGCGAAAAACCTCATAGAGCCGGGCTTTCTGCTTGGGGTTATTCTCGTCTAGATTGGCTGAAGCACCAACTGCGATGATGGCCGGCTCCAGAGCGACTTTCCATTGGCCCGCCCAGGCAGCGCAGGCAGCCAGGTTGTCCGCCAGCCCTTCTTTAAAAGGAGTGACGATGTAAGCCTTGTCGAGATAGGGTATTGATGCTTCGAAATGACCTGTGCTGGCAAGAGCCAGTCCGTAAATGCGATTGGCCATGGCGAAATTGGGATCGATTTCCAGGTCTTGCTTGGCCAGGATTTTTGCATTGGGAAAATCTCCCTGCATGAGCTTGAGCTCCGCTAAAGAAGAAGTCAGACCAAGAATCTTTTGCTTTTTTGCGATGGCCAGTTTGTATGCTACTTCTGCTTCCGGAAAGCGACCTTTTTTAAGCAGAGAATTGCCGATCCAAAATTGCACTTCCGGGTCGTTGGGAAACTTTCGGCCGGCTTCATCGAGCAATTCCATTGCCGCTGGAATTTGACCGAGCTTGATCTGCTGTTTTACCAATTCCACATAAGCCTTGGGCTCGTTTGGACCATGTTTGGTCGCCAGTTTGAATTCTTCAATGGCTTGATCGGGCAATCCCAATTTTGCATAGCAATTGCCGAGATAGAGGTGAGCTCTGAAATTAGTCGGTTCTTTTGTGATGATTGAATCAAGTTGGGCGTACATCTCGTCGCCGAATTGGTCTTTCTCGATCTTTTTTTCGATCGCATCAAGCTGGGCAGCGCTGCCCTCTTGTGCCGCAGCCAGAGTGGCTTTTGGGGCGGCGGTCATGAGAATACAAATAATAGGTAATGCCAGCGCGCAGTTTATCGAACGTTTTATCACTCAATCAGATCCCGAATTTGTAGGAGAGCACAACCAGTGTCCGGTAGCCGGGTTGTTTTGACGGCGAGATGCGCACGGTAAACGTGTTGTTGTCCTTGGCTGCCGAAACGTACTTGTCAGTCGGATTGGCGGTCATTACCGTCCAACGATAAGTCTTCAATGCTGATTTATACCACTCAAGCACTTCATTTTCGTCTTCTCTGACTCCAATCGTCATGCCGACGCGCATGCCTGAGCGATCTCTTGGATACTTAAGTCCGGAGATGAAAACGGCGTGCCCGGTGTAAGTCGGAACATTAGGCAATTCAACCATGGCCGTCAGTTTGTCTGGTTTGAATTCGTCGGGGGCGTGTTGCGTACTGGCAGGTCTGGTCTTGAGAAGATTGGGCAGCTGATAACTTCCGGTTGCGGCATTTGGTTTTTGCGCTTGGGCATTGTTCATTGGCCCCGTTGCCGCCAGCGTAAGGGCAAGAAGAAATGAGCCAACCGCGCCCTTCAACCTATTCGTACAGACCATTTTGCTTTTGCCTCGCCCAATTCCGCCTTTTGCTTTTGTGCGCCGGCTGGCGGCAATTACCCAGCGTCGGCGCACAAGAATAGGTTACCTTTTTTTGGACAATTACTGCCTTAGCAGGGGCAATCCCACGGATCAGTATTGGCGTTTACGCAATTTCTGAAGCGCAGCACTCCTTGCAAGCAGTTGAAGCCGGATGAGCGTTGCCAGAGCATGTCGGATCTGGTTTGATCCGGACCGCCGCCGAAGCAATCCCACGGGCTTGGATAACCTTGCTCGCCTTCGATGTTGACGAAATTGCGATTGCCGTTGATCGTGCCTGTAGATGCTGTGGTGCCGGTGCCGTCAGGCAAGACTGAGTCGCCTGAGATCCAGCTGGGCAGAGATCCCTTGGCAGTGAATCTCAAGGTGCGGCTGTCGTCCATCCAGATGAATCTGACTTGACCCATTGGCAGCGAAGCTGAATTGAGGAAATTGCTGATTTCTGAATCGGTTGTTTCCGGTCGGATCTGTCTTATTTTGAGACGGATCTGATTGTTGACAAGGTTGGCCATCGGTGCGGAATTGCCGAAGCTCAGGAAGCTGCCAATCAAGTTGCCGACGGTCGGAGCTCTGCCGAATGTAACCGGATCTCCAGCGGTAATGCCGCCCAGCGGGTACTGTTTCATGCCCGTGCAGACATTATCCAATCCGGTCACGATCGCCGGTCCGCCACCCGGACGCGGGTTGATTACTTGAGCTTTGTATTTCTCAAGAGCCATGAGTCCAGTCAAAGATGGACCGCCCGAGCCGTTAGGCAGAGTGAATCCATAGGTGGTGGCCATTGCTTGCAAATTATTGAAGCAATTGGGATCAGCCTGAGGAGAAGTAGGTGTGGAATTGTAGTTGTCGCAGCTGGAGATAGGCACGCCGCCTGCCGGAATGCTGTCGGCTGCGCCCTGCTTTGGAGCCGGTCCATCCAGGTTATTGACCAGGTTGGCGGGAATCGGATCTCCAGGATGGTCGGTTTTAAATTGTTGAATAGCCAAAATGTCATTGAGATTGGTGTCCATCGCCTTCCCATTCGGCGTGATGAAGACCGGTTGGTTCATCAAAAGATCGCTGAAGATATCGTTGGGACCACCACCATATGCTTGATCGGTCATCCCGGCTGCGGGCCCGAGAAATGAGACCGACCCGCTCGGCACGGAGCCGTCGCCATTGGCAATGGCCAAATAGCCGCAAGGAATCGAAGCGGAATATTCACCTGACACATCGACACTACCGACGATGGCACAGGATCTGGCCATAGTGCGCTGGGCTGTTTTCAATTCCATTGAACTGCCGGCTGAATGGAAGGCGTTTGGTGGCACGCGTGTGTTGACCAAACTGCCGCCCGGCAGAGGAGAAGTTGTATTGTCATTGAAATCCGGATTGGCGACCAAGTGCGGCTTCTCTTGCGGACGCAAGGGCACGCCCATAAGCGGGTGGGCGCCACTGTCTGTGATGCCGGGAATATTGATCAGCGCATAACCTTTAACGTAGGTGCTGCTTCGCTTGCTGACTGTGTTGCCGGAAAGGAAGCTGGGATCGATGAAGCTTGTATATTCGGTAGGCAAGACCATCTGACCGAGAGTCAAATTGGTGCCGAAATTGCGAGCCATATAAGCGATGTCTTTTTTGCTGCTTTCGGCAGCGGCATTGTTGCCGCCTGGATTGAGCATTTTCATCGGTGTTATAGAGGCAATATTGCTGAAGCTGCGGTCTTGCTGAACGTCGTTTTTCAACTTTTCAGCAAGCGTCACGCCGATGCCATTGTCCGGGTCGGACAGGCAGTTGACCAGAGTCTTCGCATTGGCGATGCCGGAAGGAGATGGAGAACCGAAGCCGTAGTTGTCGGAGGCTGCATTGATGGCAACCAGCATGGTCTGCCCGACGGCGCGGTTATATGTGAGTAAATCCAGCTCGCCGACTACAGGATCTTTCGCCTGCATAAAGTTGTTTTTCGCGATCGTGTTAACTGGTTCGTTTAAATCGGGGCTGCCGTTGCCGAAGATATTTAGATATGGACGCCGCATACTTTGTTTGGCGACGTTCAAGTTGCCGGCGTCGACAGCGTGTTGCAGCTCTCTGCCGCCACCAAGCATTTTGACAAGGAAGAAGAAGCCTAAGCCAAGCACAATGATAAACAGCGTTAATGCGGCGATCAGTGCGAGAGTGGCTCCCCTGCTGCGATTTCTGGTCATTTGTCCTAATCCCCGATTAGATTTTATGGATGGCGCGATCGGCTTTGCCGAGTTGAATGCATACTAATGGTTCTGGCCGCGAGCGGCTCAGGCATTGATAATTCAATGGATATCAGCTGATATCAAAGCATGTGTATAGAGCAACGCAGGTTTCCAACCGCAATCAATTGCGGAAAGTAAACTATAGACATCCCTAAGATTAAGGATGTCTCATTATGCACTTTTAACAAATGGAAGTCAAGCCTGCTGCCTGATTGCGGTGGGGAAAACACGATTTGCTGCAGTTGCCAGCCCCTGTTGGCGTTTGGTCCTGGTCTGTATGCAACGAATATAGTCTGAGATTGCTGGACTGCCTGTCGCTTACTGGGGCTGATCTGGCAAATTAAGTATCTTGCTGGTTCTTGTATTAGTTCCTGCTTATCAAATCAATTATATTTTGCTAATGCTTCGACTCAAACCCGGTTCTGTGGGTACATACGAGAAAGAGGCTCTATTTCTCATAATGAAACCTGCCCCCGACGCCCTTTTTGACCGAACGGAGTAGCGCGATGAAATACCGTGCAAGAGGACGAAAGTCCAGCGGACATGAATTTGTCGAGTTTGCGCCGGCCCTCTTCATCCTGCTTGTCTGTATCGTCCCGCCCATGCTCGATCTCCTTTACCTGGGCATCGCTTATGCTGCCGGTTGGTACCTCAATCACTTAGAGTGCCGCGAGGTTGCTTGCGTGCCCCCCTCCAACGAAGCAAAAGCGCGCGCCGATGCTCGCATTGCCTGGGAAGCCAGCACATTGGCCAAATTCGTCAAAGGCAAAGAGATGTCTTCCAGCACGCAGTTCGAGGACAGAAACCCGGGAGACAACTATCCTATCGACACTGCTATTGTCACCACAACAATTCAAATTCAGCCTTTCCTGCAAATTCCATTCCTGGGTAGCATTCCTGGTATCGGCGCCCCTATCAACATGACCTATACGTCTGAGCGCCCGCAGGAAGAATACGGCATCAATTAGTTCCAATTACTCACCCACGGAGGGGTGGACTGCCAAATGAAGGTATCGAGAAGAAAACGAGGAACCAGTATTGTTGAGACCGCAGCCGGTCTGTTCATCCTTATCCCCATAGTGCTTTTTCTTTTCGATGTTGCAGCCGCGGTCTTAGCTCAGACCGCCAATGACTCGATGTGCAAAAGCGCTGCCAGAGCCGCTGCCGAGACCGACACTGCCGGCAAGGCCCAAGCCGCGGCTCAGACTGCCGTAGACAAGTTTCCAGCGGCCGGATACATCAAGTCCAAAAGACTGTTCAAGCCGGTCGTCTATGACCCCACCTCATCGGTCACCGTCGTTACTGAGATTGTCTGCCAATTCCCAGTGCCTATTCCCTTTGGCGGACCGTCAAAAATGAACTTCGTCACCGACATGACTGAGCCGGTGGTAGGAAAACTCTAAGTACTGCTGTCTCAGCTTCACTTATGACTGTCTGATCCGACGTCCGCACTGGCGGTCTTTGGAATTCCATATAAAGGAATAAGGATGGTCGGAAGCTTCTGAATTGGAAAGTCCGTAACCTGTTCGACTTTCACTTCCTTGTCCTCTGCTTTCGCTTTATTGATAAGACTTTCCTTTGACTGCTTTGTAGAATCGTAGATGATCACGGCGCCATAAGGCCGCTTCAACATGACGGCTGCCTTCACGACTCCCGGCATGACCTTCACCTTCTTCTGGATGCCCATCAGGCAAACAGCACAGCTTTTGCCCACCACTCTGAAATCCAGGCGGTGCAATGAATTGGCATTATAGGAAGCCGGCTTGGCCGGCTCGGAGGTTTGAATCATGGACGGTTTGCCTGGCTTGGCGGAATCATTTGCCTGAGCCTGGGCAGATACAGAATTAGCCAGAGACAAGGCAGAAAGAAAGGCAAGCATGACTCTCAAACGCTCTCCACTCAATGACACGTGAGACCTCCTCGAAAACCGCATTTAAGTCCTACCCATGAGTTTCCAGTTTATCTCATCGCCTCAATTTAGCCAGAGCTGGACGCGGCACTGAATGTAGTGGCGAGGGCAAGCACGGGCGGCCCGCTGGCGTCTACCTTAAATTCCCTCAAGAAATCAGTACGGGAAGCTTCTAGAGTATATCCTCTGTGCATATCGGCTCGCAAAGAGGTGTTGCCCATGGGCAGTAGCGCTCAAGCTATCGATTCGGCATTTGTTGGACGCCGGATTTTGACGGAAGCTGGCTTCAAGGAAGCCGCCATTCTGGTCAAAGACGGTGTCGTGAAAGAGATCGTATCGATGTCTCAGGTGCCTGACGGCGTCCCTGTCGAGGATGCCGGCGATCTGGTTCTGATTCCGGGACTGGTCGATTGCCATGTGCATGTCAATGAGCCGGGGCGAACCGAATGGGAAGGCTTCATTACCGCCACCAGGGCAGCGGCCGCCGGCGGCGTCACCACAATAGTCGACATGCCACTCAATTGCATTCCGGTCACTACCACTTTAGAAGCGTTCCACAAAAAGCTTGAGGCCATCGATGGGCTGCTGACCGTCGATTGTGCATTCTGGGGCGGAGTCGTCCCCGGCAACCATACAGAACTGGAAAAGATGGTGGCGCAAGGAGTGCTCGGCTTCAAATGCTTCCTTATACATTCAGGTATTGACGATTTTCCGAATGCGACCGAATCTGATTTGCGCAAGGCCATGCCGATTCTGGCCAAATTGGGCGTGCCGCTTTTAGTGCACGCCGAAATGGATTGTTCTCCAGAGCATGGGGATCACTTTGATCCCTCTGAGCGCTTGAGGAAAGAACCGAGATCATATGCAGCTTTTCTTCAATCGCGTCCGCGTCACTGGGAAAATGAAGCGGTAAAACTGGTCTCGAAACTTTCAGAAGAATTCAATTGCCGCGTTCATATCGTTCACCTTTCGTCTTCAGATGCGCTTTCGATTGTGGAGGCGGCTAAGGCGAAAAAACTGCCGTTTTCAGCCGAAACATGCCCTCACTATTTGACTTTTGCCGCAGAGGATATTCCTGACGGCGACACCCGTTTCAAATGTGCACCGCCGATTAGAGAAAAAGAAAATGCAGACCTTCTCTGGGCGGCGTTGAAAAAGGGAACCATTGATTTTGTCGTTTCCGACCACTCGCCTTGCACACCGGAATTGAAATTGATGAAAGAAGGCGATTTCGATAAAGCCTGGGGCGGCATTGCTTCTCTGCAATTCGGCTTGCCTGCGGTCTGGACTTTTGCCAAACAAAGAGGCCACAAACTGGAGGAAGTAGTGGGCTGGATGTCTGAAAATACCGCTAAATTTGCCGGGCTCTACGGCAGTAAAGGCAAGATTGCACCGGGATTTGATGCCGACTTCGTCATGCTTGATCCGGAAGGCAGCTTTGTGGTCGAAAAGAAAAACGTTGAGCACCGCCACAAAGAGACGCCGCATGAAGGACGCCTTTTCAATGGAGTTGTAAAACGCACCTATGTGCGAGGCACCAAAGTCTATGACGAAGGCGTCTTCGCCAAAGAAGCTCATGGCAAGAAGATCCTTTCCGGACGCCTGGATGCCTCAAAAAAGGTCACCACCAATTCACGGTAGAAAATATGACTGTCGATGCCGATTCAAAGTTGAAAACATTGAATGATTGGCCGCCCGACGCGGCCAGAGAAGAGCTCTCAAGATGCTGCGGTTCGGCTCAATGGGTAGAAAAGATGCTGGACAGGCGCCCATTTCACTCTAACGAAGAATTGTTTTGCGCCGCCGATGACATTTGGTTTAAACTCACATCTGGTGACTGGCTGGAAGCATTTTCACATCATCCCAGAATCGGTGATGTGGATATTTTGAGGGCAAAATTCGCCTCTACTGCCAGCTGGTGTGAAAATGAGCAGAAGGGCGTTTCCAAGGCCAGCGATGATGTTCTGCACCAACTGGCGGCGCTCAACGATGATTATTTCGAAAAATACGGCTATATCTTCATAGTCTGTGCGACTGGAAAGACTGCCTACGAGATGCTCGAGATACTAAAGAGCAGAATGCCCAACGGCAAGGAAGATGAGCTCAAAGTGGCAGCCGGCGAACAGGCGAAAATCACGAAAATCCGATTGGAAAAATTACTGTCATGAGCAAAATCACCTCCCACGTTCTGGATGCATCGCGCGGCAAACCGGCTCAAGGAGTGCCCATTTTGCTCGAGCGAAATAAGGATGGAAAGTGGGTGGAAGTCTCTCGGGCCACGACGAACGCAGACGGGCGCGTTCCTGATTTGTGGGCCGAGGGGATGAAACTAGAAACGGCAATTTACAGACTTACATTCGACACCCAAAAATATTTCCAATCTATTGGGACGCAAGGCTTTTATCCTGAGGTTCCCATAGTATTTGAAATCCATGATGCCGCCCAGCATTATCACGTGCCTCTTTTGATCAGCCCTTTCAGTTATTCGACCTACAGAGGCAGCTAGAAAAGTTCAGTCAGCCATTAAGGAGATAATGACATGAAAACTTACCTTAACTCGGGGAATCTCGGCGAAGTCTTCAGCAAACTG
>CAZHEZ010000024.1:0-52935 GCA_964531315.1 uncultured Candidatus Obscuribacterales bacterium
TGGAGGCGGGGAGGAATGTGGCAGTGCGGGAGAGGCTGGCGGCGTTGTGGAAGGCACTGGCTGGTCTGACGCTGATTGGTTTATTCGGCGTCGGAGTTTTGGGTTTATTTTTCTTGCTGTTTTCGGCAACGCGACGCCCAGCCACAGTGGTTATCTCTACTTGTTTTTTCGCTTTCATTTCCCTGACAGCCGGGCTTGTCGTATCGCGACAAGTTCGCATGCATGGCTTCACGCAGATGGCATGTCGAACCAAGCCACTGATCGCCGCTATAGAGAAGTTTGAAAAAGCAAAAGGTCATGCACCCGACAAGCTGAGCGAACTCGTACCAAAGTTTTTGCCGTCCGTTCCTAAGACCGGTATCGGTGCTTACCCCGATTTTTTATACAAACGGTTCAACGATGAAACCGATCCCTGGGAGTTGTCTGTGCTCTGCAGCGTCGGCTTGTTGAATTTCGATGAGTTCTATTACAGACCTTCCAAGAAATATGTTTCGCGACTGGGCGGGTGGATAGAACCGGCCGGAGACTGGGCTTATTTCCACGAATAAAGTCGCATTTCACACTGGTCCTTATGCTTGATTGAATGTTCCTGTGCCAGTCCACAAAGGCGCAGGCAAATGAGGTCGTGCTAAGCTCGCGAAGTGGTAAAGTGAAATAGCAAAATTATTGTTAATTCAGTTTGCCAGTTGATTTTCAGGTTCTGCCCGGTACTATCCGGCAATTCGCCAGCCCGTGCCTGTTCTGGGTTTATACCCGGTTGTGGCAGCCGGGCCAGATTATCGCTCTATAACTTGGTGCTCATTCTCCACAGGATTAGGTTTAAAAGGCAACTCGATTGACTTCTTCAGATACAACCCCCAACCTTCTTCTCCTCCTTGCTCCACGGTCTAATGCTGTCGCGAAACTGCTGAACTCAGCAGGCCTTGCCGTCCGCGTTTAGAAAATTGCCTTGTGCAACCGCCGGCAAAGGAGATCAATCGTTCCACGAAGAGTCAGTCTTGAATTCAACCTCAATTCCGAGGAGACGAATATGAACCTGCAATCAATCCTGGGCATCTCCCTGGCGGGAGTTTCCCTTGTCTGTGGAATCGGGTTTTTCTTGCACCACCCAACCGTGCAAGCGTCAAATCCCGACCTTCCTTACATGCCGCGTTCATACACCGAACCAATGCCCGAGTCATCGGACCAGTCTTATCGCATTCACGTGCTCAACGCCTATGGCGCCGACACGGAGATTCGCATCAAGTATAAAGACAAATCCGACGGCATTCTGCTTTTGGGAACCAATGGAAAGACTGAGCTAGAGCGCAGGACCTTTCCGGACGGCACCGAGCGCAAGGAAGCCCAATTTGACGAGAATGGCGTATTGTTATCCGGATTCGAATTCCGAAATGACAAAACCCTTCTCTGGCAAACGGTTCTGGCAGCTGGTCAAAGCAAAACTTTTACAAAGGTCTTCTGGCCCGATGGAAAGCTTTTCCTTGACCGAGTGTATGAGCTCGACACAAAACTAAGCAGCTCAACCTTCCACAGGGACAACGGAGTCTTGTGGCAGGAGTCTGAGTACAAAGGCGCTCAACTGGTCAGCCTGTCGTCCTACGACGAAGGTGGGCATTTGCGCGTTTTGGAAAAAGGTGTCGTTAAAACCGGCGCTGAAACCAGAGAACCGGTGATGTTTGGCTCAGACCAGGCTGATCCGATTCTCCAGGTGGTTTACTTCAATGAAGACGGTACGCCTGACTTCGGGCAATGGGTGGGTTATACCGCGCAGTATTACTATGATGCCTCAAACGGAGAGCCCAATCCCAACCCGCTCTTTATCACCGGTGTCGATATCTATGCTGAAGGAAAACTGGCCAAACAGTATCAGCTATTCATCGATCACCGCCTCAAGATCATCGACGAAATCCAACCGGACGGCGCAATCAAGCGCCATTACGTGCAGCACAATGGGTTTATCACCCAGGAAGATTTTATTACCGCCGGTGGTGTTTCAAGGCAATTCGACTTCGATGGTCGCTTCGGAACCGCGCCCCCAGTTGACGAACGTTTTCTGGTGCCGCTGCCCGACAACGATATTCCCTACAGGCAATTCAACGAGCAAGAGGCTCGACTGAGTAAAGACGCTCAGTGATTGCCCTGCAATGAAGCCCGTAAATGAAGGAGTGCAAGATGCACCACATTTACTCAAATATCCTCGAGTACTGGGGGCTGATTACGTCAGTGCACCTGCTCGAGAAGAATATGTTGTGGCTGTGCCTGCTTTCACTGGCACTGATGTGGATCAGGCGCTGGCGTCAGCCGGCCGAGCTGATTACGTCTGTGGCGGTGCAGAGAAATCTGCCGAGCCTGCCGGTTCTCAGCCGCATTCCCCAAGCTCTTTTCCTTCTGGCGCTCCTGTCCATCAATGTCTGGCTGGCTAAGCCGGTCATTCCGCTGATTAGCGAAACCCGCACCATGGAGACGCGCGACATTTTTATTGCGGTCGACAAGTCGGGCTCGATGGACACCATCATCAAGGACGCCGAGGGCAACGATCAAGGCAGGCGTATCGATGCCGCCGCGCACGCAGTCAAATTCTTTGTCGCCCAAAGAAAAGGCGACCGAGTGGGGTTGGCTGTCTTTGACGACAACACCTACCTGCACTGGCCTATGACGGACGACTTGCCGATCATCCTCAAGAAGACGGATTTGATTCCCAGATTCGTCAACGGCGGCACTAATTTCGAAGGTCCGACCGGACCGATCCAGACTGTCATCAACCACTGGAGAGAATACGGAAAGGCCAAGACAAAAGTGCTCATTCTTGTTAGTGACGGCGATGCGCCTCTGACCCCGGAGCGCACGGCTGAATTGACAAAAGAAATGCAGGAACTGGGCGGCAAACTCTATTTGCTTGGTGTGGGTGAAACATGGAGCAATCCGGATAAAACGGCTGTGAAAGTCGATGTTGAACCACTCAAGAAACTGGTGTCCGGACTGGGCGGGAAAGTCTATTCCGTCGCCGACGAAAAGCAAATGCTTGCGGCGGTGACCGACATCGACAAACTCGAAAAGTCGGCGGTCACAGTGGAGACCAGTGAGACGTTTCGCGATGTCTCAATCTACTTCGCCATTTTGTCTTGCTTGTTCTTCTGTCTCTTTATCGTCAGCGTTGCTTTCACCAGAGAGCGCCTCTGATCTAGAAGGAATGAAAAAATGAAACCGATCAAAAGCTGGCTGCAGCTGGGCGTCCTCATTGGGATCGCTTGTCTGGGCACAGCCATGTTTGTTGCGGGCCTGTATATGGAGACTTATCAGTCCGAGCAGGTTCGTTTCTACAATCAAGGTCTTGCTCTTTATCAAAAGGCGCTGACCGACCCGAAAGTTATGGACGAGGCGATTCTGGATTTCGATAAAAGCGTCGATGCATATCGCGCTCAAGAAAATCCCAGTTTTCTAGGTTCGCTTATCTATCCGCTCCGTTCTAGCGAAATCGCTGCTCTGGCGCTCGGCAAGAAAGCCGTCCTGCTTTTGTACAAACAAAAGTTGGATGATGCCGTAAAAGCGTTTAAGGACAGCATCAGCATTAATCCCGGCAGCTTGCATGCCGAGCTTATAGCCTTAACCATGCCTGGAGAACATCCGTCTTCCGAAGACATCGCCCGTCTGGCTGACCAAGCCTATGTGACGATCCATAATCTGGAGATGCTCTTCCGTAAAAGTCCGGCGCTGCAACAGTCGCAGGCCAAACGACCCGGCAAAGGTCAAGGCTATGATCCCGATCCAGCTCCGGCCGAAAAGCCGGCTCCTGGTGCAGGCAAGGGCGGCGATCCCAATGCGATCTAAGAAAGGAAAAAGGCTATGGGCTTTGCGCACCCGGAATATCTCTGGATGCTCTCTTGCATTCCTGCCCTGGCTTTGCTTCTCTTTGCTGTTTATCGCATGAGGAGCCAATCGAGCCAGGACTTTCGCCCGGTTAAGTTTCGACGGGGTGAAAGAAAACATGCACGAGAGTCAATCGTCGCCGAGATCATTTTTAGTGGCGGCATGCTACTGGCTGCCGCGCTGATGATTTTGGCCCTGTCTCAGCCCTACCAAAACGATAAGCCCGTCACCGTGCCGGAAGGCCCGGTCGAGGCAGTGTTTGTCGTGGACGTTTCCCGCTCTATGGCGGCTGAAGACTATCGTCACCACATGCCTGCAGATGCAGGCAAAGAGCCTGATTTGAACTCGCCCTGGGGCAATCGCCTGCAGATGGCCAAGTATCAAATGGGCAAAATCATGGATGCCATTGCCGGCAATGAAGTAGGTCTCGTTACTTACACGGCCGATGGTTTTGCACAGGCAGTGCCCAGTAAAGATCTCAGTGCACTGCGTTTTGTGATCAAACACTGGGTTGACATCGGCACCGCCCCTGGTGACGGTTCCAATTATGCCAATGGCATCACCATGGCTCTCGATCTGCTTAAACAGAGGGAGGCCGTGGACAAGATACAGAATAAGCAGAAAGTGATCGTACTCATGACTGACGGTGGTTTTACCGGCAAGCGTGAGGAGATCAAGCAAGCAGTGGAGCGAATGAAAGCAGAAAACGTAAAACTGGTCATCGTCGGCATCGGTATGCCCGGCGAAAATGCCATTCCTCAATATGAAAACGGCGCCCTCAAAGGAGCGATGACTGTTGAAGGAAAAACCGTGACCACGTCTTACGAAGAACAAGACATTCGCGCCCTCATGCAAATGTCGAACGGCATCGGATATAAGCACATCGAACTGGATGCGCAGAGTCAGGTGGTTAAGGTCGACTGGATGACGGAAATTAGCGGTTCTGCGGTCGTTTACGAACGCCGCTTGCTGGATATTTATCTGGCCGGTGCCGCTTATTTCCTCATCGCGATGCTGGTTTTGACCGGCATTGCTTTCCGCAGGAGCAAACTCGTTTGAGCCTGCCAGTGCAGCATTCAACATGGGAGACAGAAAAATGTCTCGTCAAGATTCTAACCCCATTGAGGGGATTCTAACTGAAGTGCGCAAGGTCGTCGTTGGTTATCCTGAGATGACTGAGAAGGTGTGCTACACCTTGTTCGCTCCCGGCGGACACGTGCTTCTCGAGGCCGTTTGGGGCCTGGCTAAGAGCGTCACGGCCAACGCCTTCGGGCGCGCCATCAAGGACGCTTCCTGGGCGCGTTTTCAGATGACACCGGATATGATGCCGGCTGACATCAAAGGAAACCGCATCTACAACCGCGAGCTGAGCCGCTATGAAATCGTCAAAGGCCCGGTGTTCAACAACATCGTACTGGCTGACGAAATCAACCGGACGACGCCGCAAACGCAGTCGGCTCTCCTCGAGCCGATGGCTGAAAATTCGGTGACGATTGCCGGACAGACCTTCCGCGTGCCGGCGCTTTTCTGTGTGCTCGCCACTCAGAACCCGCGCCAGAGCGAAGGCACCTATCCGCTGCCCGAGCCGCAATTGGACCGCTTCCTTTTCAAAATCGACATGGGTTATGTTTCGGAAGAGGATGAGGATAAGATGATGCGTAATCAGCTTGTTCTCAAAGGCGCCGATCCTTTTAAGGATATCGTGCCTCAGGTTTCTGTTGAAGATATCCTCGCCTTGCGCGCTCAGATCGGCAAGACCTACGTATCGGACGCCGCACGCGCTTACATGAGAGCGCTCGTGCGCGGAACTCGCCCCGGTGACAAGCACTTCTTGTCTATCGTGGAGAGAACCGGCGACGAGGGTCTTATCTATCGCGATGCCATCGAAATCGGCGCCGGACCCCGGGCTTTGCAGGCTCTGATGGCCGCTTCGCAGATCCGTGCTTTCCATATGGGAAAGAACTACGTTTTGCCGGAGCACATTCAGTACATCTATAAGGACGTCATTCGCCATAGGCTCTTCCTTCATCAGAGGGCCGTGCTGCGCAAGACGACGACGCCCGACAAGTTGGCAGCTACTGCTCTCAAAGGTGTTCCCCTTTTGACGACCGACGAGCGCGACTACGCGCCACCTGCAGAAACGACGCGGTAAAAACGGTCTCAATCGGTTGGAGGACATTTCATGAAAGCAGAAACCGAACAAGCGATCGAAGCAATTCTCCAGCGTGTGGCTTTCTGCGCTATTCCCGTATCCTGGCGAACGGACAATCCGTTTCCCGGAGTGGGCAATCGCAAAGGCATACGCCGCGGACCCGGTCTGGACTTTCTCGGCACCGCGCTCTTTCAAGAGGGCGACGACGAGCGTCATATCAACTGGGTTGCCACTGCCCAAGGCGGCGACGAAGATGAGATCTACAAGACCATCTATCGCCAGCGCAAAGAGATAAAGGCGCACATCTTCGTTGATGTCAGCCTCTCTATGGACTTTGGCAGCGAGCGCACAACCAAACGCGGTGTAGCAGCAGAATCGGCTGCATCCATTCTTTATGCTCTGGATAAAACCAGAGACAAGGTCGGATGCACTGTCTTTTCGCGCGACACTGTCCATGAGGTTTTGCCCGTTCGCCCGGCCAGGCTCAACTTGATTCCTTGCCTGGCAGAAATTCTGGAGACCGATATCACCGCCCCCTCTCAAAGGGATGCGACGCCTGGAGACGGGCTGAGCAAGGCGGTTTCAATCATGCCGAATTCTCGTCAACTGGTGTTTGTGGTCAGCGACTTTCTGAACATGAGCAAAGCCGACTGGGAATCACTCGGCACTCTGGCTACCGTCCATGATGTTGTCTGCATTTACGTGCAAGACCGTCGCGAGCGAGAATTGCCGGAAATCAAAGGAGCTGTCCTCAATCTGAAAAGGTTCGGCTTCCTATACAGAGTTCAAGATGCCAGTGGAGAAAGCCAATGGGTTTGGAACAACGAACGCACAAGACGACGCTGGAATGAAAACTGGAAGGCACATGAAGCCTCGGTTTCCGCCCGCATCGACGAGTGCAATTGCGAGCTTACCGTCCTCAGCACTGAGGAAGATGAAGCGGCAATCGAACGTGTTCTAAACCTATTTGCTGGCCACGGCTAAAATCTGATCCGGAGGGGCGACGCATGGCGTCTCCCCTCCGGTTTCGCAATAACCTGGAAAGGTAAAAACTATGACCAGAAAATCAGTGGTGGCATCCACTCTGGTTGCATGGCTGGCGTTTATCGTTTTAGCCATGACTGCCAGTGCTTACGGCGCCACTATTCAGGTGTTCGCTGTTTCCAATCAGACGCCCCTGACGTTGGTTGCCGATGCCACTCCACCTTATCCGACCGAGCCTGCCCCTGCTCCACCGGTGCTGCAAAATCCAGTCGTGGGAATCATGGAGGCCGGCCAAATAATTGTCACCATGTCCACAACGCGCAGTTATGAAGACGGACCATCCGTCAACTATGGCTATCGCACGGGTCAATTGATACCTGTCACCATCGTCATCTCTGCCGATCCCAATGTAATGCTGGATCTGGGCGCCCTGGAAAGGGATACGCTCCACAAAGACGGCTCCCAATTCGAAATGGTGGCACCTCTGAAGGTGACAACAGAAGAATTGCACGGCAAGAAGATCACCATTGTTCGCCTTGTCGTGCGCACCTGGACGATTGAGACGGCGGTGCCGTTCGATTGCCAGTTTCACTACGCAACAGGCTATTTGCCTGATGGAAAGACACCTGATTGGAAGCTGGCGACAACGCCGGATTTTCTGATTACGATGTCGCGCACAGCCACCGACAGCAGCAACGATCTGCTCGATGGCGACATCAGTCAAAAGGATACCGGCACCTTCTGGTGGTCCAAGCCACTGGAATACGCTGGTGCCCTCGTCATGATTCTGGTGCCGCTCTGGCTTGCCTATCGTTTTTGGGTAATCAGGCGCAATGCCGCTATGGCAACTCGCGCTCAGAAAGCCTGGCATGTCATCGACGCCATGCAACAGCGCCGGCAAAACGCCGGGCACAGTCTGTTTGCACCGACGGAGCTGAAACTGATTTCGGCTGCTCTGCGCGAATATCTGGGCATCGAGTCGACTGCCACCCAGCTGGCTCACGAGCCCTTGGAACAGTTTTTCCAGACGCACGAACAGGGCGCCGCACTCAAGGCACTCAGTTTGAGTGCGCTGGCCAAACTCGACCGCGCTGTCTACAGCCAGTCGGATTTGACTGCTGAAGAAACGAATGCGCTTGTCCAGGAGATAAGCCGCATCATCCCTCGCGATTGAGCGAGCCTGCTACCAAGAAATAGGATCAACGCCCGTTAGCAGTGCTTCGTACTTTGAAGCGCTGCCCGGGATTAACAGCGAGTCCGGTGCCTTTGAGCGCCGATGTCCTTGCTAGAGAAAACTCATGAAAATATATAGAACTGCGGCGCTGCTGCTGGTCTTGCTCGCCATGAGCGGACCGGCGGCTTTCGCCCAGGAAGCCGGCGCGCCAAATTCGGCCCCCGCTTTAAAAGAAGTACAGTCTCAAGATGGTTCGAAAGAAGAGTATGTCGAACCCACGCCTGCCCTCAGACAAGCGCTCTATCAGCGCGTCTGGGCTAAGATCGCCGAAGAATATATCGACGAAAGTAAGCTCAAAGACTGGGACAAGCTTGCCCACAAATATGACGGCAAGCTGGACACCGACGCACAACTCGATGCCGCTCTCACCGAGCTTGTCGACAGCGTCGGCGATCGCTGGACCAAGTATCAGAGCGCTCCGATTATCCGTGCTCATCAGGCCATGAAAGCGGCAGGACAGGTGCAAGCCGGTATCCTGACGCGCCGTCATCATGATGGTGCCTGGCATATCGACAGTCTCGCCTGGGGCTCGCCTGCCCATACGTCCATTCTCAAGGAAGGCGACGTCATTGTGTCGGTTAATGGAAAGCGGCTCACAGACAAGATGAACGACGTCGACGTCTGGGACCTCTATGTCGGCAATTTGGGCGACACCATCAAGGTTGTCGCACTCATCGACGGCAAAGAGCAGGCAGTAGCGCTGACGCTCTACCCGACTCCCGAAGATGAGGTAACCGTTCGGTTGTTGCCTGAAGACGTGCTCTACATTCGGCTGCCCACCTTCGAGAAGCAGACCATGGTCCAGGATTTCATCGTCAAACTGCGCAAAGCCTATTTTGAGAAGAAGGGTGCTCTCACGGGTATTGTCTTCGACTTGCGCAATAACAGCGGTGGTTTGTTCGACTATGCTCTTCTCATATCGGCGGTCTTCATTGAGTCCGGCACCATCACAAAGACAACGATGCACACGGGGCCGACTGAGACTGTCACCAATTACAACATCAGGCCGTTGCCGCCATTTGCCAAAAGACTGATCACTCAGGAGCACGAGCTCGACTACATTAATTGGGCGCACAATACGCCCATGGTCGTGCTCATCAACGGCAGTTCTGCCAGCTGCTCCGAAATCACCGCCGGCGCGCTTCAAGACAACAAGCGCGCTTACGTAATCGGGACGCAGTCCTTTGGTAAATCGGTCGGGTTCACTATGGACCGGCTGCCTAACGGCGCCGTGCTCACGGTCACCTCGATGAAGTACCTCACGCCTGCCGGGCACGACATTGTCGATAAGGGCATCACGCCCGATCTCGTCGTTGTGCAGCCCCGTCAAGGATCTGACGATCTCGCTCTCAAAGCTGCCGACGAATATGTCGTCAAGCTGGCTGAGAAACGGTCTCAGCAGGTTCAGGACGGCCGGAAAATCGCCGGTCAGTCGGCTCAACAGCTCGATCAGTCGCAGGCCACGCGCAATCACTTGTTGCTATTCGTCCTATTGGGCGGAATGGCAACTGTGGTTGGACTGGGCGTGCTCTATCTGCGAAATATCGACCGGTAATCGGTAGTTTCGCGGAAAACCGCACAGCTAAAGGGAAAGCATGGAGGGGATGAGAAATCCTCTTCATGCTTTCTAAATCGCCTTTGTACTACGCTATGTCGTTTTGTGATATCTAAACAAACTGGACCTATCGAAAATTCAAAAATTGGATTGCATGGGGTTGCGCTAAGTAATTTGGGAATTTGGCGGGAGATGAGATTTGTCCCAGCTTTGTAATTGCCAAGGGATATTCTGGTAATTGGCGCATTTTAGAGCGTTGCGGGATGCGCGCTCCTCTTGATAACTGCGTCTGTTCTGTTCTAGTCTGTAGTCACTCCTCCCCTTTCTTAAACCCCCTTCGAATCACCAAAAACCCTCAGCGGAATTACGCTCAACGCAAGTCCCGGACTGCACTGTCAGCCGCGAACGCGTGCTTCTATTCATAGACATATTTTGGAGGAGCATCGAAATTGGGCAACCAGCCTGGATCCTGGGATTCTGCCTCTTCATGAGGCTGAGTCAGGCACGAATGCGGTCTGCATGCATTCGCGCGTTTAGTCAAGCAGACAGAAGGACAGACAAAGTGCAGACGCACAATCTTCAGGAAGCTCAAGCAGACCTTTTCGCGTCTCTGCATTCCAGTCTTGCCGCTCTCGAAGCAGCGATCGGTGAGCGAATCCAAACCAATGCTGATATTCAAAAGAACAGCGATTGGGCTAAAGCAGCCCTGAGCGAGGTCGAACCGACAGCCTGGTCCACCAGGATCGAAGCAGCACGCGGTGATGCCGATGAGTTGTCTAAGCTGCGTTTTTCTTATGCTCAATTCTCTATCGGTGCTTTGGGTGCCTTTCTCAACCTGGAGGTCGCTCGTGCCAATGTCACAGGTGGACAGCACCCGCTAAATACAGCCATAGTCGACGCAATCATCGCCCACGGCGATATCGTCAAAGGCGGCGAACATGATTGGCTGAAGCCGATCTTTAAAGCTCGTATCAACGCGGCCAGCAAATTGAATAACTTCAATGATAGCTGGCTGCAAACGCGCTTCGAAGACGGATTGATATCTCGCCTCCGGCTCATTCAGATCAAGGCATTCAGGGTTTTCCTGGACAATCTGAAGACGCGTCAATATCCCCTGGTGCTTGGGACTGTGGTTCCGTCCTACTTACATTATGAGGGGCACCCGACCCGCGTGTGGCATGCTCGTTTTGTCGACTGCATAGATTCGGAGCATCCGGCTTCTCGACGGCTTGCCGATTTGCAGGAGCAAGGCGCAAAGGCATTGACTGTATGCTGGCAAGCCCATGCGGCCCTCAAAACTGATCACGAAGCGAAGCTGGACGAAGTGCATCATGCCAATGTCTTACTCAACTTTCTAAATGCCGACGAATCCGAGCGCAATGCAAACGGCTACAGATATAAGGTCCAGCAGAAAGTGGATGCACAAAATAAAAGCCGTTACGAGTATGAGACGCGACGTCAAACATTACTCGGCAGCCTGCGCAATTTCAGAGGTTTGATGCGAGAGATTGTGAAATCTCAGAGAGAATCCGCCGCGGAAGGCGAAGCGTTGCTGGCGGAAATGGAGGCGTCGAAGCATAGCAGCAGCGACCGCAGCCTGACTCTAGCAATTATTGTCAACAACTGCCTGGCAACGGATGTCCATCTTGCCAGTTGGGTGAAGCAGCTGAATGAGATGCAAAATTCTTTCGATAATGACCTCTCCGGCGGCGCCGGTTTACGCTCGTTGGATGCAGTCTTTGCCGAAGTGCGTGACACGTATGAGTTCGCTGTAGGCAAGCGAAGAGACGAGCTGGCAGAGAAGAGCACAACTTAAGGAGGCTGATCTTCTAAGGCCGAATAGCACGGAGGCGATCTAAATAGAGTCACCGCTGCTGGTGTCATGATCATTGGCATCAACAGCGTGTTTCTCTTGATGGTAATTATACTAATGCGTATAATATAAAGTAAGAATCGCCATTCAGTGGAGGTTGGCGTGCTAACATTTGCAGCTCAAAAGGGGGGGCGAGAAATGTCGCAAAACACAACCTACTCAATTAACATGGAAGCTAAGTATCAACCGCTGGAGCTGGTTGACGTCAACTCACTTGTTGCCGCATGCAAGGACCGGTGGTACAACCAGACACTCTGCCAGGTCAATGAATCTTTAGTGCGACTGGGCATTATGCAAGGCGAGTTTCACTGGCACAAACATGATCTGGATGATGAGTTCTTCTTTGTTTTGGATGGCGTTTTCCTGATTGATCTCGAGGACCGCACCATAGATTTGCATAAGGACCAGGGATTCACTGTGCCTAAAGGCATAATGCATCGGACGAGAGCGCCTGAAAAAGCAGTGATATTGATGATTGAAGGAACAAATATAGTTCCTACTGGTGATTAGTCCGGCCAGGGCTTTACCATAACCTCGACGCCGGGTTTGATCGGCCCGAGATGCTGCAAAACCTCTCTGTAGTTGGGATGGTTTTTCGCGTACGAAACCATTCCCGCTCCGACGATTCCAGGGCCTACTGCACGCAATTTCATGTTGATGGTGCCGTCATCATCCATTGTGGCCGTGCCGATATATTCGTCGTCGATTGAAGTTTCGGACACTGGCAGGAATTCCTCTGAATTGGCGGACTGCTATAGCTTTGATGTTTGATCGATGACGATTTTGATCGTATCAGGGAAGTCCTTCTTCATTAGGGTTTCTCTAATTGGAGCAGTGGCGCCACCATTGGTGATGGCGAATGTTTCTGCAAAAGTCTCTTCACGACCGGCATCGCCTTTTTGAAGGAAATAGTCGAGTGGCTGAGTGTCGGCGGTGGGAACGACTGCAACTTCTCGGTCATAGGCGGTCTGGAAGTCAGCGCGAGACGAAAAATTATGCAGGTGATCGACGGCATGTCCTGTTTCATGGCGCGTCAGACCGGCAATATCATTGGTTGTCGGCGTCGGGCTGCTCTGCCTTTGAGCAACAATAATGCGCTTGCCACCGATATCGTAAGCGCCGTCCACATCGTCCCAGCTGCTGCCCGGCGGCCAGCCGCGCGGTTTTTGACCGGCTAATTCCGGCATGATGTCTGTGACTTTGTCGGTCGGGACTACCTTGACTCCATCCTTGGCCAGCGCGTCTCTGACATTTTGCGGCAGGCCATTGTATGTGTCATTTACTCTATTAGAAAAGTCTGCCGAAGGAGCGACCGGAGCAGGCTTCGGCTTGGGCGTTGCGTCGCCCGGTTGTTGCCCGCCGTCATTACCGCCGCCCGGAGGAGTCGTTATATCCTCCCTCTGAATCTGGTCGTTCCAGGGCTGAACGATTTTTACCTGTCCGGGTTTAAGCCCGCCCAAGTGTTCGGAAATTTCTCCATATAGCCTGTCGTTGCGGTTGTACTTGAGGTGCGCATCCGCCTCGATGCCTCCATGAGTGTGGAGATCCAGCATGATCGAGCCGTCTGCATTCATGGTTGCGACGCCAATAGTCGGCGTTTCATTCTGGCGACCGGGTTTAAACTGACCTAGAAGCCGTGCGCCTTCCTGGACGATGTGACTGGCTTCATCGGCTATATTGCCTTGTTTAAAGGGATCAACGGCGATCTGGTCGCCGGGTGTTTCGGGCGGCATCTGTAATATCGAAGTTTTTGCGAAGGGAGCGATCGTTTGCTACACGATGGGCCTTGTTTGGAAAATAGACAACACGGTTTCCCACACAGGCGAGGCAAAAAACTCTTTGAGATAGACAGGCGCCTAAAAACCGGACTTGCTTTTGTTCGAACGAGCCTATTTGGCAAGCAGGTATTTCGCAGCGACGAGCAGGCAGAAGACGCCGAAAGCTTTTTTCACCACATCCTCAGGCAATCCGATCGTTACCTTTGCTCCGACTATTGCGCCGAAGAACAAACCGCAGACCAGAAGCAGCGCACCTTGTACGTTGACGTCACCATTTTTGTGATATTGGATCACTCCCATTATCGCAAAAGGCAGTAACTGAGCGGCTAAAGATGTGCCGGTCGCGGCTTTGAAACTGACTCCCATCAGACCCATTGCCGGCACCATGATCAAACCGCCGCCCAGCCCGAACATGCCTGAGAGAACACCTGCAGCCAATCCAATCAAAACGAAAAGAAAGTAATGCAGTGTCGGCATAATCTTTGCTCCTGAAACAATCGGAGCAAGTATAAACGCTCAGCCACCCTTGCGCTTATGTTCTAGTTTTAGCGGCTTGCTCCGCCGCTTCTCTAAGGGCCACCTCGGGTTCTTTGCCGCGTAAGACTGCCATAGTCGCTCTGTTTACTTGATCCGGTCTCAATGCCGGTGCTAGCTCGTGCGCAGTAAGACCCTGTCGCGTTTCGTCAATCAAGCTTTGCAGGGATCTTGATAATCCTGCCACTAGCTTTTCATGTTTGTCTGGACTGAGCATGATTTTGTTGACTATCTCTGTGTTTGGAGTGGGAGCCTCAAATAACCCTCTCAGGTCCGACCAGGATTCGTGCTCGCCTGGAGAGCGTCTGAATGCAAGGCTGTTGGGATATTCATGCCCGTATATGCCAGTTGCATGGAGATCTCTGTGCGGAACTTCCATTCTTCGAAGAGCATCGGAGAAAGGAGGTTTCAAAAATGGAGAGTCAGCCCCGGTTGCGAAATAGGCATTGTCAGCCGCATGGGGAATTCTGTGTCCGCCTGCGAGAATAGCATCGGTCGCGGGTTCAATGCTGCCGATTGGTTTGCTGTGAGTCAAAATAGCATCGGTTGCCGGTTCTATCTTTCCATCTCTGACGATGCCTAAAACACACGTTTCGCCTTGTTTGAGGGCGCCGGAAGCTATACTGGTAGCTTCTTCTGCCGCTTGAGCGCCTCTTGCCAGTAAGGGACCGCCGAACTTGATTGCTGCTACTGTTGCCACTGCGGCGCCCACGGCAATTGCTGCTGCAGTTGGGCTTTTGAGATCATCCAGCACTCCATTGATCAGTCCGCCTTCTGCAGATTTTTGTCCCATGGCTTGCGCTGCGCCGTCGTTTGCGGCTTCATTCCTTAGCATCTGGTTGTCCTCGTCGGGGTCAACCCGATGTTAGCCACTCGACCATGAATGCAGAGTGAATGGTGGGCACGGTTTCTCCCATGGCTAAAGCCCGGCTAGAGGCTGTCTTTGCCATCCAGCTTGAACTTCTTTCCTGACGCCAGTAGCGCGTCGACGGAAGTGTCGCCCATTTTCGTCATGCCCAAGATCTCAGCTCGTCTGGAGATAGGCACTCCCAGCCGCCACAATGTGGCTCCCGCTGTCGCTCCGGAGTCGGCAAGTGCCGCAGCCAATCTGTCTTTCGGTGCGAGGTCTTGAAGGGTATTCAGTCTGGATCGACTCAACTCGTTGATAGTGGCGCCGGATAAAAAGCTTTCATTTTGCAGCGCTCCTGGAATCATTCTATCCATATGCTCAAGCAAGTCATCGAAGTGTTCATTGAATGCTTGAACTTGGTCAGCTGTTTGCGTCTTTACGGCTAGCTCAGGGCTGAGACCAGGCACACCGTCCGCCTCTGCTAGAGTTTCTGTCTGTCGCACAATCGGTTTGGCTGCGGCGCTGAGGTCTTCAACAGCCGGTGCGAGCGTCTTCAACAAGCCTGTTTCCGCAGCTTCCGCGCCTGTCTCAAGTAAGGGAGCGCCGAATTTGGCTAATGCTCCGGCTGCCACGATACCTGCCGATGCCAGCAAAATCGCTTTATGCTCGGACAAGGTGCCGGCAAGACCGTCCCACAGTCCGGAGCTTGCGTCGCCCGAGACTTTTATTTCAGCTTCCGATTTTTGAACGTTATCGGGTACTGTCCTGCTCTGATTTTCTAGCATCTGTCCGCCCTCCTGGGATTATGCATCGATGCTATTTTTGCCAGCGTTGAGACAGCGTTAAGCCAGGGGGCGGTTTCCCGCATGGGCACGGCTATGCCCTTTGTAAGGATGGGAAGCTTTCCACACAATTCCTTTACAGTGGAAGGAGAAAATAAAGACTATAGAGACCACCGGTCCTCTCCCCCTGAGATTTGTGATTGAATTGAAAACCCCATGGCATTGGATTTGAATTCTAAAAGTATGAGTGAATCGGAACCCCAGCTTCTATCTGAGGATGCCTCTCCGCGGTACAACTTGTTGCTCGTTGACGACGATATCAAGTTTTGCCGCTTGATCAGCGACTATCTTCATCGCTATGGATACATTGTCAGCTTTGCCCATGAAGGCAAGTCGGCTTTGAAGATGATGGCGGAAGGCAGTTGGGATGCGATCATTCTCGATGTGATGCTGCCGCAAATGGATGGTTTTGAAATCCTCAGGCGCATAAGGGAAACATCGAATGTGCCCGTGCTAATGCTGACAGCCCTTGGCGATGAAACGGACAGAATTGTCGGTTTGGAAATAGGCGCCGACGATTATTTGCCCAAGTCATATTCGCCTCGTGAGCTTCTGGCCAGGCTTAAGGCTGTGTTGCGCCGTTCAGCAAGAACTCCGCAAGATGGCAAAGATGAAGACGAAGAAGAGATCATCGTCGGCAGCCTGACTATATCGCAAGTCACTCATACAGCCAGTCTCAAAGGCGAAGCCCTGGTGCTTACTCCAGTTGAATATCACTTGCTGGTGGTGTTGGCTCAAGCGGCAGGGCGCATCAAGAGCCGGGAACAATTGCTCAATGAGATTCGCGATCGCAATTACGATGTTTTCGATCGCTCCATCGATGTTCACATTTCCGCATTGCGCAAGAAGCTTGGCGATGATCCCAAAAATCCGCGTTTTATTCGCACCGTGCGTTCGGTTGGTTATATGCTGATTCCACCTCCGGAGAAAGGGTGATGAAACTGGCTCATTCTCTGTATTTGGAAACGCTGGCTCTGCTTTTGCTTTATCTTGCTGCTCTGATTGCAGTTGTCTTTATCGTTTTCAATACGCAGTTCGGAGCCGGTTGGGATGCGCTCATGCAGAGCCCTCTGGGAGACAAAGTAGACACGGTTGCCGACGCAGTCAACAATCAATTGCGCTCCTCGCCAGAGAAAAAATGGGACGAGGTGTTGGAACTGTTCGGTGGCTTGTATCACGTTAAGTTCACTGTCTTTGACCTGGATGGGCGCCAGGTCGCTGGCGAAAAAATTGGACTGCCCGAAGCCGTTCTCGATCAATTCGCGCTGCCCATGATGCCGCCGCCTTATGGAGTGCGCACCGGTCCGCCGCCTAATCATTTCTCCGCCGGTCGAATGGGGCCGTTTGAGGTTCAAGGCGGCCGAGTGGAAAGACGTGATTTTCCTACCTTTGCCGGCGGTCCGAAGATGCTCTTCTCCGGCGGTGACACCATGTTCTTCCACGCCATGCCTGCAGATGGACCGCATATGATGCCGTTCGACTGGCCTGCGTCCATGCCTCCTCCGCCGGGCATGCCCAATCTGGCCGGCCAGTTCAGTCAAGCATTGAAGGGAAAGCCTTTGCCCAGAGGTGCAGCCACCGCCGGGATCGCCTATGGCGATGTTCCTATGGCGCTGCAGATCATGACGTTTCCCCATGCGCCGATGCCTGCGCATGGCAGATTTCTTGTCCACACGACCAAGCCCGATCACTTCTTTTTCGGCACGCGCATTGATTTACAGAGCGATAGTTATTTTAGACCGGGGCCATCGGTTCTGGTTGCATCGACCGACAATATATGGCAAACCGGTTTGCTACTCGATTTCAAAGTACTGTCCATGGCGGCCGGCGCTATCGCGCTTTTATCGATTGTCTTCTGGCTGCCCTTCATTTACCGCATTACAAGAGCGCTTTCGGATCTAACGGTGGCGACCGAACGCATTGCTGAAGGCAAATTTGATACGCGATTGCAAACTACGCGCAAGGACGAAATCGGACGCTTGTCCGAAGCTGTCAACAGCATGGCCGAAAGATTGAACGGATTTGTGGGCGGTCAAAAGCGCTTTCTTGCCGACATTTCGCACGAACTGTTTTCTCCTCTGGCGCGATTGCAAGTAGCGCTGGAAATCCTGGACGGTTCTTCCACCAGAGATCAAAAGGCATTGATTGAAGACATTCGCGAAGAAGTGGAGGAAATGAATCATCTGATCAATGAATTGATCGCCTTCTCCAAAGCGGAATTGAAAGGTCAAAGCAGGCAATTGGGCAGCGTCAATATCGACGAGATGTTCTACGAGCTGGTTGACAGGCTCAGTTTGAAGTCGCGAGCGGAAATTGAGATTGCCGATGGACTAAGTGTTGTCGGTGACAGATTGCTTTTGGAGCGCTCCTTTTCCAATGTTTTACGCAACAGCGTGCGTTATGCCGGAGACAAAGGACCTGTCTCTATTAAGGCTTCGGTTGCCGGAAATGATGTTTCCATCCTCATTCAAGATCGCGGTCCTGGAGTTCCGCCGGAAGCGCTGAAGCACCTTGCCGAGCCGTTCTTCCGCCCGGAGCCGTCACGCAGCCGAGAAAGCGGTGGAGTCGGCCTGGGGCTGGCAATAGTGAAAAGCTGTGTGGAAGCATGCGGCGGAAAACTTCAGGTGCGCAATCGCGATGGCGGCGGACTGGCGGTGGAAGTGACGCTGAAAGCTGCAGCTGAAGCAGAGCCTAGCTTTTCAGCTGAGACGAATGTGTCTGCGTAGATGCTACGGATAAAGCAAATATGGTCGCGAGGAGCACAGTGCCACTTCTTTAGCTTCTCGTGCCGCCGCCAGGAGTTCTCCTGGATCTCTGCAGGTCTCCGGCAGAGAAGCGGCACCGACAACGACTGATTCTTCGGCGGCAATTCCTTCCGGCAAAAGCGACTGACCTGACAAAGTTCCATAAAGTGATCGCGCAAATCTGAAAGCGTCGGCGCCATCTGAAGAGCACAGAAGTACTGCAAATTCTCCATCTTTGACGTGTGCTGCAACATCCAGGGGCGACATCAGAGAGCGAATGCGTTCGGCGATTGAGCGAAACGTTTCTTGTGGAATAGCCATCTCTTCGCCGTTTTGTTTGATTCGCACTTCAAACACAACGACTGCAAAACTCGCTTCAGTCATTTGAAATTGAGCGTATTGCCTGAGTAAAAAGTAAGTGAAAGCTCCATATGTAGCCAGATATGTTTGAGAGTCGGTGAGTGAGGCAACCACCTGTCCCAGTAATTTTGCATCGAATTGTGCGGGCGGTGGCAATGTACTGGATTCCGGTTGAAACGTGTTGAAAGAGCAAAACCAGCCTGATGAGCTCTGATGGTTGTAGTTTGGTGGTTCGATAAAACCGAACTGAGGCGTCGTTGCCGGCGCTAATCCCGTTGCCGATTCTGTTGTTGGGACGTCTTTAGCCACTGGCGGGTTTTCCTGCGTTGTGGTCATCACAGGAAAGCTGCCCGAGTGTCTGGGAGAATCGTTTGCAGCCGGAGGAGTTTCCGCGCTTGTCGGTGCTCCGGTAAAAATTGTGTCGATAGCCAGTCTTCCCTGAATCATTGCTACTTCTCGGCTTTCCCGCGTCCACATGACGTTTTGCGCGTTGCCATTGACGCGCTCGAAGGTCCAGCGCGGACCACCCTCACCTACTGCCGGCGTCACTTTGACGACAAAACCCAGACCGTTGGAAGGGTTCTTAAAAGGGAGAATAACTGGTTTGCGCTGCATTGTGCATTCGGTGAGCATGTAGCGCAGGTCTTCAGTATTGGGAACAGCGTTCATTTCAGCTAACTTTATTGATTGTATGGACGTGGCTTTAAATGATTGCGATAAGGCCATAGCGGCAGGACCTCGTGTGTGCCAGGTGGGTGGTCTTCAGTTTTTTTGAAATTGAGCCGCTTTTGGACGATGCAAAGCTTCCCACCGCTTTGCCGTCGTGTCATCAGTAAATCGTGCTTCAGTAAAGGATTTATGTGGGGGCTCGCCAGTAGTTTTAAGGGTTTGTAAAGGTGCCCCCATTTGAAAAAACGACTGCACAGACCGGCGCTAAGATCAGCCGGTGTAAAATAGCGGCTGCACGGAAGCCAGGGTTTTCAGAGGAAGTGGCGAAAATACTGCTTGTTGAAGATGACATAGACCTGGGCGAGCGCATAGTCCAGTGGCTTAAACACGACCACCACACGGTGGAAATGATCAGTGATGGTCGACAGGCTTCTGATTATCTCGCGCAACTCAAGTACGACCTGATTGTGCTTGACTGGGGCTTGCCGAATAAGGACGGCATTGATGTCCTCAGCGATTTTCGCAACTCGGGTGGGTCCACACCTGTTCTCCTTCTCACCGGCAAGGGCGCAATTTCCGAGAAAGAGCGGGGACTGGATGCCGGTGCCGATGATTATTTGACCAAGCCATTCGACATCAAAGAGCTTTCGGCGCGTATCCGAGCGCTTCTGCGCCGCGTGCCGCAATTCACGACCGACTCGATAGCAATAGGACCCGTTGAGCTGAATGTGGGTGCCCACACAATTTCTGTGAGTGGAAAAGAGATTCAATTTGCTCCCAGAGAATTTGCCATGCTGGAGTTTTTCATGAAGCGCCCTGGCCAGGTTGTGAGCACGGAGACTCTTTTGGAACGCGTCTGGTCATCTGAATCGACCGCATCCAGTGAGACGATTTATACATGCGTGCGAGCGGTGAGAAAAAAGCTGAAAGAAGCAGGCGCCGACGATTTTATTCGCACTGTGCACGGTATTGGATACAAGATTGAAAACGTCTAGTGAATAACAGTGCGCTAAGATTGTGCATGCTGGTGATGGCCCGCACACAGGAAAATGCGCTTCAACCTCAAGCTGTTTCAAAAAGGACTGATTCTAGCACTGGTTCCGATTATCTTCGAGCTGGTTTTCGTTGCCTGCCTGGCCACTTTGTTGAAGCAAGCTGAAGACGGCATGATCAAAGAAAACCACTCGCGGGCGGTAGTGACGACAGCGCACGATTTGCAGAAGCTCTTCTATGATGCCGGCGCATCGCTTTCGTTTTATCGAATGACTCGCGACGCCGCATTCAAGCGGCGTTATTTCGTGGCGATCAAGAAAACAATTCCCGAGCACTTGCAAAAATGCGCTGCTTTGATGCAGGACGAGGAATTTGAGAAAGTCGCCTACAACAAAATGTCGCTGGCTGCCGAAGGCGGCATCGAAGAGCTTGAGCGCTGCCGCGCTCGCCTGGAGGAAGGGACCAGGCAATTCTTCATCGTCGAAAGTCGAATCTCTCTGGAAAAGTTGCTGCATGTCGTCGACGATCTGATTCAGCAAGAAAAAGAGGTGCAAGAGAAAGCTCCGGCTGCTCAAGCCGCAGCCCGGCAAACAGTAGTTTATTTTCTCTATGCCGGTGTCGCTTTCAGTGTGATCATCGGCATCTTGATGGCGCTGTTTTTCAACTCCGACATTATCAACCGCGTCAGGATCATGATGGACAATACGCGCCGGGTTGTGAAGCACGAGGCGCTATTGCCGGCGGTTTCGGGCACCGATGAAATCGCTCAGCTCGATGGTGTTTTTCATGAGATGTCCGATGCACTAGAGGAAGCATCAAGATATAAGCAGGAGATGCTGGCCATGGTCAGCCATGATTTGAGAAGCCCGCTCATGTCCGTGCAAGTTTCTCTGGCATTGATGCAGTCCGGCGCTCTGGGTGATTTGCCTGCTGGAGCGACGAAAGAAGCCAGTATCGCCGAGAAAAATGCCAGTCGCTTGATCAAGATGATCAATGAATTGCTTGATATAGAGAGGCTTGAATCAGGAAGGTTTGAACTCGACTTGCAAGAAGGAGATCTGCTTGAAATTGTCGACCGCGCGGTGGCCGGTATTGATGCTCTGGCACGCGCGAAGAACATAACTATTAAGACACCCGATCATAGTATGAGCGCGCTCTTTGATGCAGACAGAGTAGAGCAGATATTTACCAACATACTTTCTAATGCTGTGAAATTTTCGCCCGAAAATGCAGTGGTGAGTATCAGCCTTAAGAAAGACCAGGAATTTGTTGAAGTGCGGATGGCGGACGAGGGACCGGGCGTGCCTGCTGAAAAGAGAGAGACTATTTTTGAACGCTTCAGGCAAACAGGAGCAGATAAGGAGGCAGAGAAGATGGGCAGCGGGCTGGGGCTGGCTATCGCTCGGGCTTTGATGATCGAGCATAAGGGCTCAATTGCCGTGGAAGACAATCCGGCAGGCGGCAGTGTCTTTGTATTGAAGTTTCCCTCTGTTAAATCGTAGGGACAACGCCATGCATCGCCCGCCTTCACCATGCGTGGACCGCTTCAATAACAGCCCGAAGTTTAAATTGGGCCACCTTGTCACGTTTCGGCCACAATTGCGCTTTACATTCATATGAGCGCATTTGCGCCCCTGTGACATCTGTGATTTAGAAGGATCGATGGTCCCGAAGCTTTCCGCTTAAGGTGCCATCAGCTGAAAGCTATCCCGTATTGCCCTCGGTTCAAGTTTTTCAGCGCTCCTGGAATTTACGCCGCCATTTGCCCAGCTCAGGCGTTCCTCAGGAAATGATCAGAATTGCGACGTACGATATTAACGTCGAGCAACTTACTAGACAAACCCAAAAGAGCGGCACGTGATGCCCTGCGTTGCTTCGCCCATTCCCCTGGAGGAGACACCCCATGTCTGTTCTTGATGCTAATTTCAGTGCATCCCCTGAAACATCAACAAACGCCGCCTGGGTAGACCATGCGCGCGCCAGTATACTGACCGACGGCCAGCACTTTTCCGGCATAAACAAAGGGACCGAGCCGTCGTGGCTGGGCGGAGTTAGCTTCGAAGGCGGCTTGCACAAGCCTGCTGCCTGGTCGGGATTGAAGGAAGACTCGTGGACGAATGGAACCGCCGAAGCGCAGGCTGCCAAACAATTGCACGACAATATGCCGCCCGAAAAACGCGCGCAGCTGGACAAAGAAATTGCCGAATACGACAAGGAGTGCAGGTCGAGAAGTTTAATGGCCGGCATCAATATCAAGATGCCCGAGCCCGGACCAGCGATGAAAGAGTTTCAAAAACAAGTGGACGGCGTAGTTAAACGCGCCAACGATCAAGTCGACTCCCAGATGTCGCCGTTTGAAAAAGAGCTCTATAACCGCGAAAAGGAAAAGTATCAAGAAGAAATCGATAGCCACAGACTGGACGCCAACATCAATTATCAATTGCCCGAGCCCGGGCCGATGATGCAAGAGCGTGCTCGCCGCCTTAAAGAAGCAATCACCAAGATTGCCGGCCAGCCGCAAACAGACAGTAGTGCTGCCAATCAATCGCCCAGTGACCAAACCCCCGGAAGCGATCAAAGAACGACCAGCGAAAACCTGCCGGCAGTCAAAGGCAGCAACGAGAGCATGTGGTCTAGATTGGGATTCACCAGTCCGGATGTGCTTGCTTTCGATCAGGAAGCGCCCTCGCGTGCTGAAAGCAAATTAGGCAAATTCTGGGAAGACATCAAAGACATGTTCGGTCAGAGTGACACGGTCAACGATCGCTTGAAAAAAGCGGTCGAGAGCAAGCTGTCTCCTGAAGAAAGAACCGACCTGGCCAGACAAGAGAAAGAGTTTCATAAAAAGCAGATGGAAAGCCTGCGCACCGGCTTAGGCTGGGGCAACGAAGCACCGGATCTGGCTGACTATCCTTTGATTGGAAAGCGCGACCAAATGCTCAGAGATGCAGAACAAGACATCTGCAAACAAGTGCGCAGCCAAATGTCTGCTCAAGAGAAGAAGGAACTCGACAATCAGTTCATGGAATATGCTGAAGCGATGAAATCGTATCGCGAGTCGTCTGTATTCAAGCTCCGGCCGCAACCTGGACAGGCTATTCAAAAGTTCTACCAGAATGTCGGCAATGCGGTTGAAAGCTACGGGAAGCAGCAAGCGGCATAAGGGCGTTTTCGCCCTTTGAAACTACATTTTTCGATTAGCTCGCCTGAATTGTCTATAATTCATCTAGCGAGTGACCGGGAAATCCTTTTGGCGAAATTATTAGTAGTCGAAGACGACAAAGAGTTGGCTGCTCTGGTGGTCAATGCTTTGACCGATGCGCAGTACACAGTCGACGCTGTCCATTGCGCTAAGGACGCGGCTGCCTACGTGCAGTCGGTCACCTATGACCTGCTTGTCCTGGACTGGCAATTGCCCGACGGAACCGGGCTGGATATCTGCACCGAGTACCGGCGCGCCAAGGGCACAGGAGCGGTGCTCTTTCTGACCGGGCGCTCGGAGATGAACGATAAGGTGAGCGGCCTGGATGCCGGGGCCGATGATTATCTGACTAAGCCGTTCGATATGCGTGAGTTGCTCTCCCGCGTAAGGGCTCTATTGAGACGCCCCCCGGTGGTCTCCTACAAGGCGATTGTGGTCCGTGACATAGAATTGGACCCGGTTGAACATTCAGTCAAAATGGCGGGCGCAGAGCTAAAGCTCTATCCGAAAGAATTTTCACTATTGCAGCTCTTTATGCTGCACCCAAAACAGGTTTTTTCTGCTGACGATTTACTGGACCGAGTCTGGCCCACCGATTCGGAAGCGTCTATTGAAACCGTGCGGCAAACAATTCTGCGTTTGAGGCAGAAAGTGGAACGCGAAAGCGAAGCGCCACTGATTCAGACCGTGCGCGGCTTTGGGTATCGTCTGGAGCCGTAGCCGGCGTTGCAGTGCCTCGTTTTTCCCTCTTTTTTAGCTTCAATGTTGCTCAGGATCTTAAATTTGCGGCGTGGGACGTAAATTTGCGGCGTGCAACGCCGCGGCTACGACTTCGGGAGGCGGAACCAGAAGCGGCTGCCGGGATTTTCGCCGCCTTCTTTGCTTTCCACTCCAATTGTGCCGCCGTGCAGTTCGACGATTGATTTGCAGATGGCCAGACCCAGTCCGAAACCGCGGGCCCGGTCGCGAGTTGATTTTGCCTGGCGGTATTTCTCAAAAATCTGAGTCTGCATTCGCTCAGGCACGCCCGGCCCCTTGTCGCTGACTGCAACTTCGACAATATCGCCCAGATCTTTTGTTTCAATTACGACCTTCATGTTTTCCGGTGAAAACTTGATGGCATTGGAAATCAAATTGGTGAGTACATTGCCTATATAAAGCGAATCGGCTTTGACGCTTAGATCGGTATTCTTTGTCTCCAATTCCACTTTGTGAGCTTCGGCAAATTGGGCAGTGGATTCAACTGATTGCGCGATAATCTCGCTTAAGGCAACATTGGCAATGCTGAGCTCCATGTTTCCCGATTCGAGTTTTTCAATCTCTAAAAGTTTGCTGACCAGCTCCAAAAGTTTATCCACATTCTTTTCTGCCGTGGCCAGTTTGTCATCGACTTCATCCGGAATCTCTCCGTATCTGCCTCTTTGCACAAGTTGCAGGATGCCGTTGATTGATGACAGCGGTGTGCGAATGTCGTGACTGACCATGGCGTAGAAATCTCGCCGCAATTGCTCCAGTCTGAAACGCTCGCTAATGTCCTTGATCGTGGCCAGATAGCGCACGCCTTCGGCGCTGTCAAAGCGTGTGGCTGATACCTCGGCCGGTATCACTTCCCCGTCTGCGGAAAGAGCTTCCAGCTCGATTGACGTGCGCGATTCAATGGACACCAGTTTGTTGAGAAAGGACTGGGCTCCTTCGCTTTTCTCGGCGTTTGAAAATAGCACAGTAAGCGGCTTTCCTTCAATATCATCGCGCTTGCAGATAAAAGTTTTTTCGGCCGAAGAATTGAAGGATTGAATAATTCCATTCTCATTAGTGACAACGACGGCAATGGGAATGTTCTCGATGACTAGATCGAGGCGATCTTTTCCCGCCTGCAACTGATCCAGCATGGCGTGTTCCTTCACTTGCGCGGCGGTGAGGGCGTCTGCCATTTCGTGGAAGACTCTGTCGACCTCGCCAACTTCATCAGTTTTATTAAGCGGCGGCAAAAGCATTTCTTTTTGAGCGAAGCGAGTTGCATTGGCTTTGAGAATGGACAACTGGCTGATTGTGCCGCGCAGGAAAAACAGCGCCGCCAACACAGCTGCAAAGGCGCTCAATGCCATGGTGCTGTCCAGTTGTTTTCGCAAATCCTCCCTAAAGGTCTGCTCGACAGACGTCTCCGGCGCCAATTTGGCTTGTTGCGTCAAGCCGATCACTTGCAGTTCGTGCATGAACTTGATAGCAATATTTTTGAAAACCTCGTTTGACTTGAGGTTTTCAAACAACGATATTGCTTCGTTTCCTTTCTCGATTTTTTGAGTCCAGGTTTCAATTGCATCCGTATAGGCTTTTCCATACTTGCGCAGGCTTTCGGCAGATTTCGGCTCATGCGCATCGCGTTCTAATCTAGTCGCCAGTTCGTCAATCTGTGTTTTCAGCCTGAGCACAGTGTTGTCTCGATTGGAGCGACTTTCCACATCACTGATCACACCGACGCGAACCATATTTTGAAATGCGTGAAAGCCGTCCATCAGAAGAGTATTCACCCGGCTGACGATTTCGCGTCTCAATTCTGCCTGATTTGCTTGCGCTTCAGAGGCGGCTAATTGCCGCTTCAATTCGAGATAAACACCGCCCTGAACTAAAAGCGGAATCACGACGATGATGATGCCCTTCTGCGCCAACTTGAGCTGCGGCAGCCGGAATGTTTGCGTCCGCTGATTCACACCGAGCTCCTGGAAAGGAAAAACTGGAAAATGTCGCTAATGGGTACCGGGTACTGGATTCTACCATCTTGGCGTAAACCCGATGGGGGATATATGCTCGGCTTTTTTCGGCGATTAGCAGATTGTGCACTAGTATTCTTCAACGACGATACTAGTTATGATTGACTGTGCGAGACAAGATCATTCGCGCCAGCAATACTAGTGTGGTGCGTGCCACGATGAAGCTTGCGGTAATTACTAGTTATGCAGATTCTTTTTTTGGTTCTCAACCAGCTGCATGTTAGCGTTGCCTTATATTCGTTTTTCTCCTTTTTTACGCGTGGTCTCACCACCCTCCAAATAAAAGCAACTCCCTTCTGACATTTTTGGCGCCCAACGGCGTCAGGTGGAGTGGTTGTTTCGCGGGGGATAAAGGTCCGCGAGCTGGTATGGCCGACTACCAGGGTTTTTCGAATCGGTAGTGGAACGCTGCCGTATCAGCTCTAGTGCCCCTTTCAATAGAATTGGACAGCGTGCGCGCAGGCATGCAAGTAAAGGAACTTATGAACACACGGTTTGGAGCAAGTGGGTGTTCTTCGGCACTTCCGAGCAGGACTTTGTGGGCAATGTGATTGTCGTGCCGAAAGGCTCTCTTGAAAGAGCGATTCGGATTAACAGCAAGCAGTAGTGGTTGGCGCTGCTGCATATCTTCTGGTTGAAACGGTTCCACAGTTTCGTAGAGCCGCTAATTGGAGGTCTTAAGTATGTCATTTTTAGAAATCTATTTCCCTCGTTTACTCTTCGAGATGGTCTTGTTTGCTGTTCTTGGGCTGGGCTTTGAAGTCGTTTTCACTTCCGTGTTTGATTTTAAGAGCGACAAAAGGCGCTTCCTTATGGGCTATAGCTCACTCTGGTATGCGCCTCTCTACGCACTGGCACCAGTGTTTTTGCACCTGACCAGTGGCTGGCTCTTTGCGCTGCCCATCTGGGTGCGAGGTTTCGTCTATACGCTTATTATATGGCTTGTCGAGTATATGGCAATGTGGGCGCTCCGATTGCTGCTCGGCCAGTCGCCATCTGAAAAGCATTATTTCACGTCCCGTTGGAACATTCACGGATTGATCCGTTTGGATTTCTTTCCAGCAATGTTTTTTATGGGATTGGCTTTCGAACTGGTTTTTCGCTTGATTCATTAAGCGGGAAATCGGCGAGAAGTAACTGATTTGCTTGCCGGAAAATTTGTTTTCCATGACGGTTGAGGGTAATGCCGAGCAGTTGCGCAAGTTCAGTGAAGCGCTGCTGCTCGGTTTCATTTCCGGAAACGCCAGCGCGGTCAATCGCTTTAGCGATTTGACCTTTGTCTGATGGAATGCGGGAAAAGTAGCTGACGAATCGCTTATCCCAGGCGTTGAGTTTCAGCAAAAACAATGGAGATGACTGATATGAAAAATTCGAAAAGAATCAGTCAGCGCTTGTTGATGCGAGCGCCTGGCTTAAAACATTTCTCTTTGCGCAATCTCTGCCGCTTCGTCGCGGTCGTGGTTGCGTTTTCTTTCACTTTGACGCTGGGTGTCGGTGACACCTTCGCAGCCGAGTCCAACAATATGCCAAATCTCTCTGTCTTAGCAAACGCGGATAAAGACCGACTCTTGCATGAGTCGCAGGGATATCTTGTGGAAGAGCTCGACGGTCGAGTTATCGAAGAGCAAAACGAGGATGTCGCATATAATCCGGCGTCGGCAGTAAAGATACTAACTGCATACGCCACTCTCAAGCGCTTTGGTCCGGACTTCAAGTTTGAAACCAAAGTGCTGATCGATGGTCAGACAAAGAGCGGCCGCTTCGAAGGGGACATCTTCTTCGAAGGCAGTGATCCGTTTTTCAGCACTGCCGGTCTGCAAGAGGTCTTTGCTGCCTTCAAGATGCGAGGGATCAACGCAGTTGACGCTTCGCTCTTTGTCAGCCATGATTTCCAGTTTTTCGGAACTGCGGCCGGCCAGAGGTCGGCAAGTGCGGTGAAAGGGCTTTTCGGCGGCGGCAAGAAACGGCGCGCCAGAGCGCTGAGAACAGGCGGTGTTGTCGTCAAACTGAAGAGTGTCCAGGTGAAAATCGCACCTGCGCAAGCTGAGCGTTTGACCGTGGTGCAAAGCCAGACGGTTCTAGCTCTATTGAAGGACATGTTGTCCCGCTCAGACAACGAGATGGCTGCCATCTTTGGCGACATCTTGGGTGGACCGCAGGTAGTCGCTATGACGTGCCGCGCGGACTTTGCAGTAACAAGCGACGCGCTGTCGATTGCGACCTCGTCCGGACTGGGTGTGAATCGAGTCAGCCCCAGGGCAATGATCGCTGCGCTGAGAGGCTTTAAACGGCTTCTCAGCGGGTTTAAATTGAACTTGAGCGATGCTTTGCCGATTGCCGGCATTGATTACGGAACGATTTGCCGCCGTTTTGCCGACACCGACTTGAAGGGTATTTTGGTTGGGAAAACCGGGACGTTACACCAAACGGACCGGGGCGCCAGCGTGCTTGTCGGAGAGATAAGCACACTTCAGCGCGGGCAGATGTTGTTCGTCGTTTTTCAGCGCGGTCGAAATACCCTTAAGTTGCGCTCTTCGCAAAACAGATTTTTGGAAGAGCTTCTTACTGAATCGGGCGGCCCGGGTGTGAAGTATGGAGCGTGACAGCGAATCAGCGCTGTTCTTGCTTGTTTTGACTGGAGAGGCTGGGGTCGTTGCACTTCAGCCTTTTCACCCTTTTCACAGGATCAGGAGGATAGATATGGCTACAAAACCAATGGGTGGTCCAAACATTCAAAACACCGACGAGAAAGCCGCCGCAGTTTGCCCCGTGCAGCTTGGTCGATATTGCCCATTCTGCCGAGGTCAAAAGACTGAGGAGAAAATTTCAAAGTCCGACGAGAAAACTTCAAAGGCTGGAAGCGAGCAGATTTGTTGTCGAAAAGAATCTGATGCCAGAGTAGATCGCCAGAGGTGGTGCGCTTTCATCTGGCTGGTTGTCTTTGCATTCACTTTTGGAATATGTGCAATCGGCATTTTTTTACTCGGCTTGGATGCGATCGCGCATTTCGCATTGTCCGCAATGATAAGGCTGGCGCTATTGTTATGCGCATTCAGTTTAGCCTGCACTGGCGGTGCCATTGCATTGAATTCGAGTCGAGATCCGCAAGGAGAGAGGCATGATTCTGATTGCGAAGACCCACAAAGCGTTTGCCGGCTGCAATTCGACGCAAAGCAACTGGGCTCCGGAAGCTTCGATGTTAATGAGCTGACGTTTGTTCAGCGGTTTATTCAAGAGTCGTGAGAAGGAGGGACTATGTTTACTGATGATATCGGCAAGTACCGAAAAGGCTTGCGTCGAAATGCACTGTCGAGCGAGATCGCTCCATATCGCCGTTCAACATGCGGTTTGACGCGATGCACCGATGATATAGCTCCTTACCAGGGGAAATCGATTTCTTCACTGCGGTGGATTTCGATGTTTGCTGCTGTCTTTGGCATCTCTGGTTTGTTATTGGTTTTGATGTCCCTGGCAAAAGCGCTCCCATAGCTTTTGCATTGTAAAAACCTCACTTCCCCCTCAGGCTGGCTGGCAACAGCTTTCCATGCGCACTGCGCATACCGTAAGAAAAGCAAAAATATGAAAGACACAGCATTTTATTTGACATTTCTCTTTTATTTCGTCGTAACAACTTTGACGCTTGTAGCTACTGTTCTCAGCATTCTTTTGGGGTATAACTCGCACCGCCTTGCCAAAAATTCAAGAGACAAGATTTTTGTCTTTATTGTGAATATATCGGCACTTTTCTTACTCTACTTAGCACTCGGCAGCGAGAGCCTTTGGGTGAAGGTATCCGTGATTCCTGTCGGCTACGCTTTGGGCCAGACAAATTCTGCGCTGGAAAATCTCAAATCTGTGAATCTTCTTCGACGCCTACAGTCTGCCGTTATGGCGCTTTTGACGAAAGTTGACACTATATGGATGTTGATCGGTGTCGGTATTGTGCTTGTCGCTTTTGGTATAGCAGCAAGGATTTGCATCTTTGCTGAATTGAAATAGTACTGAGCGCGAAGCCTGCTTTTCGCCCATGCCTGAGCACTTTGCACAGGCATGGGCGAGTTTGCACCAGCCCAATTTTTCGGTGCGTAACGCTATTAATTGCCGTAGTAAGCACCAATGTTTTTCGTTTTTGAGATTAGTTGCTTTACAAAATGGCAGGCGCAGAAATGAGATGAGAGCCTTAAGCGTTAGCGCTGCTGATCCGCTTACTGCGTGGAAATACGCTGCAGATGAAGAGCTTAATCGCTAGTGCTGCGTGACGGCTTTTGCCGCTACCAAGTGAGTCAGTTTACATTTGCTCTTTTCCAAACGAATTTATCAAGCCAATTTGGTGGTTCAGGCGAAAACGCAGCAGGAGCGGATGTTTGGCTGAAGCGTCTGGATGATTATGTGTTGTGTTTAATGGGGCGTTTTCTATAGATTGAATTCAAATATCGATTTCTCTTTCGGCACAAGGCAGCAGCAAACACAGAAACCCAGCTCCACAGCACAAAACACAGCCACTGCCTTAATCGCCCGAGCGATGCGTCGATATCCAGTAAACGGTGACTCCGCTGCTGCGGAATCGCTAATGTTAAACCGCTTCGCAAGAAGCATAAATCTTTCAAAAATGAAAAAGGTAAATTTCCAGCTGTCTAACAGCAATGCAAAGTTCAACGCAGAGTTCCCTGAATTAGCACAACTCGGCATCACTAAAGAAGAAAATGAAGCATTCATGGAGTTGGTCAACAACATGAATGTGGGCGGCAAAATGAAAGCCAAGGCTTTCGTAACTGGCACAGTTGTGCAGAAAACAAAAGACGGCATCTACATCAATCACGGAACCAAGCACGATGGCTTTTGCCCTCTGGAAGAAGCTGGTGAATTGAACGTCGGCGACTCCGCATCATTCTGGGTGCTTGACCCGGCTGACTATGAAAGGCCTGCGATTATGTCGCACCTTAAGTACCAGGCATGGCAGCATTTGGATGAGATCAAGGAAAGCGGTGCAGTTGTGATTGCGCGCGCATTCTTTGTAGCCAAAGACAAACGCACTCAACGCATCGCCGGCTTGCGCATTGTTTTTGAAGAAGGTGTTCTTAAAGGCATCCGCGGATTCCTTCCTTACAAGGAAACGCAAGACCGCCGCAACATCGAAAGCCTGCTTAATCAGACCCTGGAAGTGGTGGTGATCAAATCCGACCCGCACCGCGGTCCTTTCGGCGACCTGGTTGTGAGCAACACTCAGGCAACTATGTCACACACACGCAACCTGGTTGCACAGCTTGAACCCGGACTGATCGTTGAAGGCAAGGTGAAGAAGATTCTCAACCTTGAAGAAGGCGAGAAAGGTGTTCTGGTTGAATTGTGTGAAGGGTTGACCGGCATCATGTACAGCCGCGACATCACCTTAATGCCCGGTAAATCAATTACCGATAGCATCAAGGTCGGTGAAGTGCGCAATTTCGAAGTAAAACGCATTGACGCCAAAGAAGGCAAAGTTTGGTTGGCAACCAAGAGACTGGACAAAATTGCGTTCCAGAAACAAGTAGCCAAAGACCAGACTTACACCGGCAAGGTAGTGCGTTCTTACGAGTACGGGGTATTTGTGAACATCGGCAGCGATATCAACGGTTTGGTGCATGTCTCCGACCTGAAGAAAGGCGGCTTCGTGGATGACAACGAAATCAAAATCGGCGACATCGTCACTGTAAAAGTGAAGAGCGCCGACGAGAATTGCGAGCGCATCGCGTTGCAGTTGATCGGCCGTCAGTAAGTTGCCCGCCTGCGGTGAATTGTGGCCAGCGCGTTGCATGCGCGCGCTGGGAATTGTAGCCCGCGCGTTGCACGGGCGAAAAAGCCGCGTGCAACGCGGCAGCTACAATGCAAAAGAGGCATGTAAAAACAAATGTTTAACCGGAGGGAGGCCAACAGCGCCTTCCTTCATAATTTCACTAAAAATGAAAAGAATAAGCAGTCTCGATGTTCTGGGAAACCCTGAGACCATCGCCGTCTTCTCCAACCAAGACAAAACAATCTCTTGCCTTACAGCTGCTACCGAAGCAGGCTTGAACGAGGCAATTTTCTCAACGCTCCAAAAGTCCGATCTCGCCGTATTGCCCTCCGGGAAAATGGAAGTGCGCAGCGACGGGACCCTCTTTGTCGAAGGTGCATTCTTTGCGCCTGAGTGGCATGACGAGGTGCTGTTCGGTCTTCGCAAGAAGTTCGACACAGCCAACGGCATATCGCCGTCAGACCGCGTCTTAGTGCCCGGACAACTGAAAAGAGAGGTTCTCAACGCTGGCGGTGTCATCTTTTAAATGTATCAACCATGAAAATTCTGCATGTAATCGGATTGATGGTGGCAGCAGTAGCCGGAGTCTGCGTAACGCTCTTTATCGCTGGTTGTCTGCTCAAGGCCGGGCACCCGATTGGAGCCGTGATCGCATTCTTCGGGCTGATGTATGGCCTGCGCAGAGTGTTCAGACGGCATCTCAATCCCTGATGGACAGGAGCATCTGACCGAGCTTATCAACTAGCTTTCGTCGGTTGCCATTGTCCGAAAAGCGTCGGTTCTCCGACGCTTCTGAGTAAAGCGCGCGCGTGCTGTGGAGCCGCGTTGCTTTGCTCGGCTCAGGGCGCCGGTGCTGATTGTTTAATCATCAAAAAATCAAACGATATGAAATGGCTAATAAACCTGGCGGCGGCTCATCCGCTGCCACTATTGGTCTTGGCGTGTCTCTTTGTGTTGTGGATTCTGCTATCGCCACTGGTTAGCCCTGGCCTCTATGCAAAGAAGCTGTTCGACACTAATTCTCATCGCGAGGATTCGACCAAGTTGAACGCTTTTACAAAGTATCCCAACCGGAGAGTTTCTTTCAAAGCGGCGGACGGCAATATGATGCGCGGCTGGATTTTTACAAATCCGGGCAGCCGATTCATCTATCTCGTTCACCAGGGAAACTCCGGCAACATCCCAAGATATCTGGAGATTACTCAGCTCTTGCTTGAAAGCGGTGCATCCGTATTCATTTATGAGCCGCGCGGTTACGGCAAGAGCGGCGGCAAGCCGAGCATCTCCCACTGGCTAGAAGACGCAGTTACTGCCTATGACTATCTCACAGGCACGCTGAAATACAGCGCCGACCGCATCGTGCTATTCGGCATCTCCCTGGGCACAACTGCCGCGACTTACGTGTCCACCAAGCGCAAAGCGGTGGGCATGGTTTTGCAGTCCGGCTTCAGTTCGCTCGAGCGAATCGCCAAGCAAGAGGTTCCCTTTCTCAAGATCTATCCTTCTTTCCTGTTTACTCACAAACTCGACAATATGGCGGTTGTCACCAATAGGACGCACCCGCCCATCTTGTTTGTGCATGGCTTGAAAGACGATATGATTCCGCCGGACCACACGCGCACGATGTATTTCGCCGCCACAGACCAGAAAAGTGTTCTCTACCTGCCGGATTCAAACCACACTGAAGTGGCGCCATCCGACAGAACAAAATACCTGCAGACATTGACGCTCTTCCTGGCCGGCTTGTAATGCCAATTGTAGAAAAGGCGCTGACGACGATGAAAATCCATCGCCGGCGCTTTTTCTACGTCCAGGAAGGACGTCCGGCAGGTGATTAAATCACCGGTTTGTTCAGCGTGCAAAAGGCGCTGTGCAAGCCACAAAATACAGGTTATGAATGACAACAATTTCAATCCGTTTATGACGGTTGGGGCAGGTGAAAGAAAGATCGTGCCCCTGGGTGTTTCCGCTCAAGTTTTGAATGGCGGTACAGCATTGGTGAATCCGCATGCAGTCGGTCGTTTCAAGAAGGGCTCTACCGGATTCATCTTGAAAAACGCGAACCTGGAAGCGGAGAAGGGATGTTTTCTGTACCTGCAAGTCAAAACCGGCTATCTGGCCCGGCTCAACCCCAACATCGTTTTGAACGGAATGGAGGGTGTTAAATTCACTGACCTTTACGACATGCCGGATTGGTTTTGGGATAGCCAGGATCGTCGGTCTCTTGGACTGGACGACTGAAACAAAAGTCATTCGGTCTACGAATGCAAGCCAGCCCACTCGCATGCGGAGAGGGCAGCGGTTTAAAACAGCATGGCTGTGCGCAAACGCGCGCGGCGCAAATCTTGTTACATGAAAAAGAATAAGAAAAAATCTAAAAGCTCCAAAGCCCTCCTTTCGCCCGAACAGGCACTCGGCAAGCTGAGAATAAGGAGGCTCAAGAGCATGGTTAAGGAACTGCGCGGAGTATGCCAGAGCAAAATCCGGAGGTTCTGCGGACCTCCCATCGATGTTCCTATCGACAAATACCTGCCTGATGCAGTCAATATAGTCGAAATGGAGCTGAAAGCCTTGAACTGGAAAGTGAGCAGGCATTCCGAATTGGAAGGACAAAATCCGGTCATTCGGTTGGCTATGCGCTAAAAAGGGACGACAGCATGATTCGCAAAATCTTCTTGATTTTGTCGGCGATTTTGATTGCTGTATGTGCCGTGACTTTCTTCTTCAATGCTGAGAAAGCGCGCATGATTATGGGCGCTGCGATGGTGTCATTCTCATTTCACATCATCCATTTCATCATCTGGGGAACGGAAGTCGAACACAAAAGACAGTGATCGCCGCTTCACCGGTAAGGTGCGTACCGGTGATTTCTTAAAAGCACCGAAATCAATTTTTAAAACAAACAAAAAGCAAAAGCTATGTTTAAACTCATCATCAGCGTATTGCTCAAAGCAATCGCCTTCGCATTCATCTTCAACCTGATTTCCGGACTTCACTTTACAGGAAGCTTCTGGACAGCCATCTGTTACAGCATCTTCTTCTCAATTGTCGCCTTTGTCGTGAGAATAGCGCTAATGGCGAGCATTGCCGGATTCGGTATTGCCACTGCCGGAGCCGGTGCGGTGCTTTTGATCTTCCTCTACCTGATTGGCTTCTGGATAATCCCGGCCATTCAGTTGGAAGTGCTGGCCTGGTGGTTTCCGAAACATTTCACGGTGGACGGATTCGGTGGGGCAATCCTGGGCGGTCTTGTTTTACTGGTAATCAACGCGATAGCCGGTGGTTACACACGAAAAAGCTAACAACCCGGCCACTCTCAAGCGCAGTCGATGCCCTTGAGGAATCATGAAATTCAGCAGCACGAGCCGTTTTGCGCTCGTGCTGTTGTTTGAAAAACAACCCTGGCTGATTTGTGCTTGTGTTGTTGGAAATAAATTGTTGAATTTAAACTTGTACGTCATGAAAGAAAAAAATGTATTCACCCAGTGGAAACTGGTTCGCTCACAGCGATACTGGCGTGAGAAACAAATTCAGGAAATAACTGAAGCTGTCAAAGACTTCCAGCCGGAAGGCGACAGCAGAGAAGCACGAATCTTTGGATTTGCTGCCATCTATTTTGCCCATATCGCCAAATTGCTGGAAGATGCAGTTGAGGCAGACATCAACAAAGCAGTGCAGCACCTCAATGGATTGCATGCGCTGGTTGGTGAGGCTCCCGTGGATTATGCCCTTTCATTTAGCCTGGGCGTTTTTGAAGCTGCCAACACAACCGGAATGGTGGTTGCCGAATTGCTGTGCAGAGCTCAGCGTGCTCTCACTCACGCGACTGCATTGACATTGGGTGAGCAGAACTCAATCGGACTGCCCTTGTTCGCCAATGATTCGGGAGAGGATCTGATTGTTGCATGCGCAGAAACGAGCCCGGCCGCGCTAGCAGGAATGTGGGACTCGGTAAGGAGATGCCGGGCTCTGTGCGAAACATACTTTGTGCGCGCAGAAAATGTTCTGCAGTTTCTTACACCATCCATTTCGTCTTATGTAAATGCAGTGACTATGACGACATCGGCACGAGTATTCAAGGCCGGTGCAGAACTGGCAAACCAGCCTTTTGCTGTGGCCGGCATATTTGATAACGATCCGGCGCACAACTCGCAGACAAAAGAGATTCAGATTGCCCGCGCCCTGGTTGCCGGCAGTGTGGCGGACATTATCAATTCAAAAATACAAAACGGAGAATTATGGAACATTCAATTCCTCAATTGATGGTCATAAGCACCCACGCTGTGGCCATCATCTCCTTGCTTTCCATGCTGTCAGCCAGTGTTTTGTTTCTTTTCAGTCTGGTCAGTTTCTACAAAGCCAGAAGAACCAAGCTCAAATCCGACTATTCGAGAGCCTTTCGCTTTTCAGGAAACGGCTTTTTCTTGCTCGGGCTTTTGCAGGCATTTCTTCTGGCCTTTATAGATTCGGCAAACAAGACAAACGCGACGTATGCAGCCATATTCTTCATTTTGTTCGGGGCTGCTGCGTCGTTTATCGGCGAGAAACTAAAACCCAAAGTGCATGGCAGGAAGTAAGGCAAACAACTGTGCTTACTAACACAAGCAAAGAGCCATTTTCTCAGTCGTTCTGCCGTTTTTTCGACTCTTTGCTTTGAGCCGTGCAATACTATCGAAGACAGTAAAATGGAGCGAAAGTCAGTGGAGTAGCCGACTAGCCGGTTTCGAAATCTGGATTTTCTCAGGGAGCGATCTTATTTTTGCGATGCGGAGATGCTATGGAACTTCTAGAAATTTCATAGCACTTCGCAGGATGGGTAAAACATTTATGGTGACTGCGATTTAGGTGATTTCGCTGATCTTCAGCATTGAAAGACAGGATTTTTGCCAACGTAAATAGGGGCTTTGCGCGCACAGAAAACACCATACTGCTATGAAAAGTTCTAAGTTTCATAGCAACCGGACCGTGGATTTTAAAGGATACTCGCTCGAATTTAACTGCGCTCGGTCGATTTTAACTCCACTCAACGCGGTCCATTTGCGGCTCGCTGGAGACCAGCTGATCGATCTCGATGAAGACTTTCTTGGCAAAAGCCTCTCCGTCTTTGCCTTTGAACCATTGGCCTGGGTCCATGTTGTTCTTTTCGAATTCGACCATGACGCCCCATTCCGGCATCTCATCGACTTCGCCCATATCGCCAACCGAATACGCAACTGCCACCCACACCGCCAATTTTTGCTGTTTGATCCAGAAGCCCCAGCCATAATCTTCCTGAATGACATCGTCGCAATCGAAGCCCTTTGGTCTTAGATGCGAACGCAGCCAACCGGCAAATTGGCTGCCAGGCATGCCATTGTTGTAGGTTCGGTCGCCTTCCATGGCTGTGGAAAACATTTGGGTTTTGACGCGCAGGCTAAGCATAGTTGAAGCACTTTGATTGGGATATGGGCGATTGATCTTAGCAAATAAAAGCCCCCCACTTGCGTGAAGGGCTCCCCCGTATAAAGACCGGATAATTTGCTTTTGGCTGAATCACTTGTGCTTTTGCCTGAATCGCTTCTGCTTTTGCGCGGACAGGCTTTAGTTTGTCCTATTTGCGCAGCACTTTTCTGGCAGCGGCGCTTTGTGCGCAGAGTTGATTGAGGTCGCAGTGCACAACGTCGCCTGGGCGCAGCATTGGCGTGTAGCCTGGATATTGCTCGGCGAAGTGAGCGGTGTTTTGAGCCATCATCAAAGTCATGCAATGCATGATTTCATTGTTGCTGGGCTTGTAGGCTGGATCGAGACTGAGCAATCTTTTGGCGACGTGCCAGTATCCTTCGCCATGGCGCACGGTAAAGAGTCCGTCCGGAACATCGGGGCAACCTTCAGCTCCTTTGTCACCATGTGTCTGTCTTTCTGCTGCCTTCTCGGCGTCCTTCCTGTGTGCCTCTTCTGCTTTGGCTGCGGCTTGTTCTTCTAATTCTTCGCATTTGCTTTTCGGTGTGATGTTATTCTCATTGGGAGCGGTTTTTTCTGCAAAAACTTTGCTGGCGGCATTGTAGTTGTCTTCCAGCTCTTCATGCGAGTTGAAGCCTTTCATGTTGAGAGCATCAAAACCACCTCTGCGCGCCAGTTTGTTGATATTGAAACCATCGCCGGCTCTGTTCCAGTCCATCTCTCCATTCAAGATTTTCTGCACGTAATCGGCGTTTTGTTGATTGAAGGTGCCGTCCGGATTGCAGCGTCTTCTGTCGCATTCATCAAGGAAGCGATTCATTTCATTGACGGTGACGCGGCCGTTCACTGTTTTGGAATTGAGATACTCGATCAGTGGTTTGTTTGCGCAGCCGCTTTCTTGGAACAGGGGCGCCATCGACTGGCGTTCTGCTTCTTGCCATTCGTGTTTGGCGTTTGTCTTGTCTTGTTTTCGCAAGTATTTATCGATGTCTTCTTGCTCGATAACTTTTCGAGTATTGCCGTTATTGGACATTTTTGCTACTTCAAAGAAGAAGTCTCTCTTGCCCTCTTGCTGGTCGAATTGACGAGCAAAAACTTGGTTGCGTCCTTCTTCCTGCCTGATTTCACTGTGAGTGAGAAAGCCGTCAGGACCAGCGGGATCTCCGCTCTTGCGACCTTGCGTATCGAGACGTTCGAAATTGGCTCTTAAATAAGCTACTGAAAGTCCAGGCAGCAAGCCTCTTTGTGATAGCTCTTGATTGATATTGTTCCAATACTGATCGGCCTTCATTTGATCTACTTGTTGATTGGGAGAGCAAAGGCGCTCGTTGTCTAAGAATTTGTCAAAGCCGGTTTGCAATGCTTGGTAGGCGCGATCATAGCTGTTAGGCTGTCCTTCCGAAGCTAAGCGCGAAACTTCTGAAACAATGGGGTCAGGCTTACTCATGGTCAATGAACTCCGTATGTGGTCTGGGGGTGCATTCAATTTGCTCCCGGTGCATAACATTCACATCACAATTTCCACTTTCGATTGCGTATTTTGCCCATGGGCGCCCGGTCTTCGTTCGTGTCCGAAATGGCGAAACAGTCGCTTTGAGAGCGACTGTTTCTATCGGATCGGCTAAATTTAGAAACTTGTGCGCGTCAGCGCATCAATCGACATTCATCACGTTCATCAATTAAAAGTGATCTGAGGAGGGTTCCGTTTGGGCTCGGCCGGATTCGCTTTCCATCAAAATATTGATTGGCTCTTGAAATTCGGGCAAATAGCGATGGGCATAAAATGGTGCAAGATGGCTGTAATGATGTTTCAAAACCCGCCCAATGATGCGGCGATCGGAGCGCGCTCCCTGACAAAATGCTTTCAGTAGAGGTAAAACGGCCTTTTCGTGCTTGAGCCAGCCAAGCAGATGCGCTGCCGTTCTTCTCACATCGTCCTCACCCGATTCAAGCTCGTCTTCCAGGGTGGAAAGACCTGTCTTTTTGGCTATTACTTTCAATCCTTGTTTGGCGCGATTGACGGAGAAAAATCCCGTTCCGGTCTCCAAGTTTTCTACCAGCCTGCGTGTGACTATGCGTCTGTTTCCGGGCGATTTGGCGGAGTATTCGAGAGCATATTGAAGGAGCGGAACTTCCCAGGCCTTGAGCTTCATGGCTGTGGGCATAGAATTGGCCGTTGAGCCTCGCAAGAGCTTTTGCATAATGCGCAAAGCCTTGTCGAAAGCTTCCAATCTGATGGTTTCCAGAGGTGCGACCTCGGCAAGATGTTTGGTCACGGCAAGCTCTTGTTCAAGGGTGAGTGCAGCGCCGCCGGCAAGTTCCTGTGCGCGTGGAAAAGTCGGCTGCTGGACAAATGGGGGGACGTATTGGGCATGGAAGGCAGAAGCTGCCGCTTCAGTCATCTGAAGACCTCACTGGGGGGACCGCAGGGGGAATCCGTGCGGTTCCTCAAAGGCTATGCCGGCTGCATAACATTCACATCACAGACGGCAAACGCCGGCGCCGGCTATTTGCCTGCTTTTCCTTTCTTTTCGCCTGGTGCATCGCCAAATAGCTCAAACACGTCGCTGACTCTATTGCGATTGAAAAGCTCCGCTTCGGACTTCACCGGTTTGAGATTTTTCAGATCGGGCGGTGCGATCTCTATTGCCTTTTCCTTGCGCATTTGAGAGGTGACAAGAATTTCGTTCTCCTGCCTGAATCCGTCTTTGCAGCTGCATTGCAACGGCAAATCGTTGCACATTGGCACTCCGCTCAGCCTGCATACCAGCTCTTTGATTTGATTGGGAATCTCATTGAGGCGCAAATACTTTGCTTTGAGCGCGCGTATGCTGTACATGACAGAGGAGTTGCCTATTTGATGCAATCGCGCTCTTTCATCGGGCGTCAACTTGAATTTTTGATCGTAGAGAGCAAATTCAAGTCCCTTTTCTTTTACCAGTTGAGGGCGCGGTAAAGTCATCATTTGTATGTCAGATCCCAGCTGAGAGCCAAGTCTGCCGATGATCGAACCAAAGAAGCGTTGGCGGGAAAAGTCGATGTATGTGCCTACCTGGTCATTGATGTAAATGACGTTCCACTTCGGTGCAAAACTGTAGACTCTGCATCTTTGTTTGGGAAACTTTATTTCAGCTGCGTGCGCGTTGAGGAGTACCTGCTGTGTTCCTTGCGCAAGAGTGATCTGGTTGACGGTCCAGCCGGACTCGGCAGCGCCAGCGGGCAAAGTGCAAAGGAGGCCACAAAGCAGACTGCAAAATTGGCCGCCAAACAAATTGCGATACCAACCGCCAAACAAATCACAAAGATTGGCTGCAGTTAAGACGGCTAAACCGCACTGAGATAATCGCATGCTCTCGCCTGTCCGAGCTTCACTACCAGAGGCTTCCGAGACACCATTGCGGACCACTTCCAACATCATAACCCATACCAGTTTCTTAGCCGCTATTCAGCTGCAAGGATGAGGAGTGATGAAGTTCTCCGTTACCTTTACGTTTGCGATTCTTTACAAGCAGGCTTGCTCTAGTTAGCGCTACCGCGGGGCTTTCACAAGACTCAAACCAGTTGGGCGATTGCAGACCTTAAATAGTTATGATTTCCAGATGGCATCATGAGCTTTCCCTTTCCAGCTCATTTCTTAGAAGCAAAACAGTGTTACCGGGTTGCTCGCTTATCGAATACTGAAAATCCCAATCGCACCCCTTTGCCCATTGCACTAGCTAAACCAGAACATCAGTCCCAATCACTCGACAGCTTTTTAGCTTCACCAGAGATGGTGGCGCTTAATGTCGTGTTGATGAAATTGGCAATCTTCTTGCGCGGCTAGAGATGGGTATCGGAGAGCGATTTTTCAGCAGCAAGCAAAATGAGCTTGCCTTAACACGGAGAATTCACATGAAAGACAACGTTGTTTCGCTCGGCAAGAGCAATCCCTCGGTCACTGTCGGTTTCCTGCTCGGCGAGCGGAAAGAAGTGCCCGTCTCTCAAGGTTCGGCGACTTCGGTTCAGGACCTGCTGGCTAAGGCCGGCATCGACGGCAAGGGTCATGAGGTTCGTGTCGACGGCGTCACCGCGTCCATGAAGACACTGGTCAATCCCGGCCAGGAAGTGCTTCTCCTCAAGCCCGTCCAGGGCAACCTGGATGCTTCTTCTCTCAAGAAGTCCGACGAAGAGCCCAAGCCCACCATCACCGTCGGCTTCCTGCTCGGCGAGCGCAAAGAGGTTTCCGTCGCGGAGGGCTCCTCCACTTCCGTGCAAGACCTGCTGGCCAAGGCCGGCATCGACGGCAAAGGACACGAGGTCCGCGTCGACGGCGTCACCGCCACGATGAAGACTCTGGTCGCGAGCGGCCAGGAGGTTCTCCTCCTCAAGCCCGTGCAGGGCAACTGATCCAACTTCCTGTCCCACAACTGAACAGAGCGACGGCGAAATTCTGAAGGCAAGCGGTTTAAACCGTGCATTTGGATTTTTCGCCGTCCCTGCGTGTCTAATCGATAGGAGAATAAAATGGCTGACGAAAAGTCTGACCACACACCACCAAAAGTCGTTGGTGAGCCAGCCGGCAAAGATACCGGTGGCGAAGCAAATGCCGAACTCCAGAGTGACGGCCGCCGCGCCGGCACCGATCTGCGCCAGTCGCCGCAAAACGAGCGACCCTGGACAGGTGCACCCTACGGGCGCATGGGCGGTTATGTCGATCAATTCTCTCAACCCGATGCGCCCTTGACGCCGCACCAGTTCTACACGCGCGTCAAGTTCATCGAGAAAAAGCTGCCGCGCATCTTGATCTCGCCGGAAGCCTACAAGCGCATGCAGCTCTACGTGGAGTTGGCGCGTCTTGAGGTCGGCTGGCTGGGGACGGCAGAACGCCTGGAATCTGGCGATTACTACATCGAGCACGTCTTTCTCATTCGCCAAACCGCTGGTGCTGCGCACGCGCGGATTTCGGTGGAGGGACAGATGGAGCTCTATACCGATCTGATGAAAGCCGGTCGCCGCGAGGATACTCGCCGGTTGCTCTTCTGGGGGCACTCGCATGTCCGCATGGACACGCAGCCTTCGCCGCAGGACGATGCCACCATGCTGGAGCTGAAAGAGCAGCGCAACAAGTGGTTTATCCGCGGCATTCTCAACAAGCTCGGGCGTGCTTCCTTCGACCTCTACATGTTCGACCAGAACATGTATTTCGTCGACCTGCCCTGGGAAATCTGGTCGCCGGCCCCGATTGTCCAAGCCGAAGAGGCCAAGACCGGTCTGGCGGCTGTGTCCGAAGGGCTTTCCGGTCTGAAGAACAAGGTCGTGAAGGGCACCAAGCGTTTGCTGGAGAGCTTGTCCACCGACCCGGTTTCCAAACCGGAAAAGGAGACCAAAGGTCCGCTCACCATCTCTGCCGAACTGCGCGCTGAGGTGGAAGCCGAAATTCGCGACAAGGTGACGATCACCTACATGCCCAGCTTCGGCGGCGGCATGTTCGCAGAGCCGGATCTGTCCGGGGCGGCCAGTCGCACAGTCGCCGGTGGAGACGCCCGGGCTGACAGCAAGGACGGCGCCGGCAGGCAGGCTGCAGACCAGCCCACAGACCGGCCCTCAAACCAGTCCACAAGCAGGCCCACCAATATTCCCGGTCCGCCCGAAGCTCTGCCTCCCACCGCAGGTGGTGGCGCGCACTCGGGCGATCAATCGCAAACCTCAAAAGCGCCTGGCGCAGCAGGAGAGTGAAATGCCTCTGAATATCACAAGACACATCGATGTCTTTTCACCCGATGATTTTGGCGCCCGCCGCGTGGACGTAATCGGCGTCGGCGCTTCCGGTTCGCGCGTCGTTCTCAGCCTGGCCAAACTGGGCATCGAGAACATCCATGTCTGGGACGACGACATCGTCGAAGCGCACAATGTGCCCAATCAGGCCTTCGGCCTGGACGATGTCGGCAAGCTCAAGGTGGAAGCGCTCAAGGAACTGGTCAAGCGCCAGACCGGAATCGAGATCACCACGCACGCCGAAAGAGTGGACGGCAAGCAGGTGCTCGGCGAGGTCGTCTTCCTGCTCACCGACACGATGTCGTCGCGCAAGCAGATCTGGAACGCCGGTATCAAGTACAAGGCACGCACCAAGCTGATGATCGAGACCCGCATGGGCTCCGATCAGGGGCGCGTCTACGTGATCAATCCCACAGCACCCGCCCATGTGCGCGGCTGGGAGCAGGCCTCTGATTACGGTGACGACGTCGCCGAAGTCTCCGCCTGCGGCGCCAGCATTTCGGTCGGTCCCACCGCCGAGTTCATCTCGGGGTTAGCCGTCTGGCAGCTGATTCGCTGGTTCGCCGGTGTCCAGAAAAAGACGGACCAGGTGCAAGAGAACGAGCTTCTCTTCGGAATGCGCATGCCGACAATCGTCGGCCGCAAATTCAAGTAAGGCGGCAACCTGCAATGGGTGGCGACAACGTCGTCCATTTGCGGTTTCCAAAATATGGAGGTAATTATGCACACAATCTGGGCATTTATTACGGCTCACTGGATAATCTCGAGCCTGGTTGTTGGGCTGCCACTCTTGATCGTGATTTATCGCACGATGCGCACGAGGATGTTTATCTCCTCTACGCTGGATGCGATTTTTCCCGACGGCAGGCCACAACCGGCTGAGGGCAGACCAGCGCCAGAGCCGAAATTTTCCGGCAAGGGCTGGAAAGGGCGTGAGGTTGACGTCTATGGCGCCGTAACCCGCGCCATCCTTGGCACTCTGGTCAACAAGCCGATTGAATTGCGCCGCGGTGCCCCGGAGGAAAACACATCCTCCCGTAAGTTCCGAATCTATCTCGGCTATGCTCCACAAGGTGAGCGCGAGAGCGATGCGCCCCCCAAGCTCTTTGGCATCGATCGAGTCTGGGGCGGCAAAACCTACTCCTACACGGGCTGGGGGCTGCCGATCGCAGACGACGAGGGCGTCATCGTCGCCGAGTACCAGCACGACGGTCTTTATTTCCTGGTCGATCCGAATCTCTACGGAGTCTTCGGCGGAGCGCGCCTCTTTGCTGAGGTGCTCAAACTCCTGGCTGCGGAATATCCGGCTGTGCTGGCTCCCGAAACTGCCGAGCACTTCACTTGTGCTCTGGAACGGTCGATCCAGCGCAGTCTTTCTGCCAAAGCGCCGCGCCGCAAAAGAGCGGAGGGAGCTGCCGAAAACGAGCTTGAAGAGCCCGTTGTCACCTGGCAGAAGGTAAACGATCAGGCCCGCGAAGCCGAGCAGGAGAGTATTCGACTGCGCGTGCAGGCGTCGCATGAAATTGGTCGTGAGTATGACTCTCTGTGCAAGATCCAGAAAGTCACTTCCGTGACCGTCAAGGATGCGAACATCGAAGTTCATACCGACACGCTCTACTGTACAGATCCAAGCAACGGCGCCGTCTACGAGATGGGCAGATTCAAAATCCTCATCCCGTTTGAGAGCGGCGCGGCGGTGCGCTGGAAAAACAAGACACGCCAGGTGAACGGCTACGCCGATAAGATGATGGCGCTGCATGTCTACGAGAACGGCAAGGCATGCCTGGGCAACACAGCGCCCTGGTTCAAGAAGCTGATCTCGGAGCGCAAGTTTGCTGACGCAGCTAAGCTGGCAATCGCGTTTGTCGAGACGGTCAACGTCCAGGACACGCGCACGTATCGATACATCGGCCGCTGGCCGAGAATTTCCTAAGGAGGAGAGAAAATGACAAAACTTTCCTTCCCGGAAGTAGGCGAAAGGGAGCGTCAGAAGCTCAAAGACGCCGGTATCGACTTCCAGTGGCTGGACAGACAGTCCGAGACTATCATCATCGACGATCGCCATCTCAGGGCGATGCTGGATGTTTTGGAAGCTGACGCCGAGCAGTGCGGCGAATCACCATACGAGGGCATCGTCTCGATGAAGTTGAACGAGCGGCAGGTCACCTTGTCGCCCGTGCGCTTTTCAGGCGGCACAGCCGGCAACGATGCCGAGCGAGCCAACTATGTCTCTGTCTGCGGCAAGCGCATGGAGAAGGTCACCAAGGAGGCGGAGAAATCTGTCGAAAAGCTGCGCAAGAAGCTGATCAAAGCGACAGGCAAAATGATCGGTGTCTGGCGCAAGGAGGCTTTCGACCCCGCGCAAGGCGATGAAAATGAGCGTCGGGCCCGGCTTACAGCTGAGTTCGCAGCGCTCAAGTCGGCGCCTCACGTGCAAACGGTGCGCGTCTCCGGCAATACCGTCATCGTCATGACCGATGCCCTTGTGGCTACTGATCAGAAGACCGGCAATATGCACAAAATCGGGCAATTCAGTATCCTCATCGATCTGGATGGCAAGAACGGCTGTGTGCGCTGGTTCAACCGCGACAGGCGCGTCAACGGCTTCAAGAAGGGCATGAACGCCCCCAACGTTTTTGCCGACGGCGCCTCCTGTCTCAGCGACACCACCCAACCGATGCTCGAACTGACCGCACGCCTCGAATTGACTGTGGTTGTCGATCTGGCTATCCAGTTTATCGAGAACAGCGGCGAAGGCGAGCTTGGCACCTACATAAATCTCTGGCCGCGCGACTACCGCTAATTGCGGCAACGCCAAGTCAGGATTTTGGAAGCAGCGAGAAACCCTTTTCACAAGGGGTTTCTCCTGCTTCTCGTTTTGGCGATTTTAATACTAAATTCGATCATAGAAGGAATTGATCAGCTATGGTCAGATACTAAGCACCGGCTGGAGGTTTTTTGTCATTTGGCAAATGGAGAGGCTTCGAACACCTCACGGTCCATTCGCTTGTGATAAGCCCTGTCGCGCTCAGCTAGATCGTGTTTGCCCAGCTGGTCATAACAGGCGGCACGACCATCTAAAGCACGTCTTAAAAATCGGCTCGCTTTTATTGTTTCAGACGAGCCTGTTTTCAGCTCCGTGAATTTCTTGGAAGCATTCGGTATCAAAGCGCTGTATTCGGTGATAGCTGATTGCGGCTGATTGAGCTGGACATATATTTGCGCTTTTTGGAGATGTCCTTCGTCCGGAAGATTGGCGATTGCCAAATCGGCGAATTTCAGCGCCGCCTTTGTATCGCCTCTTTTGAGGGCTAGTTGCGATAGTTTTGGCAGCATCCAGACACATTTGCCGATCTGATAGGCTTCGTTATAAAGTTTGTCAACATTGGCAGTTTTGCCCAGATGCTCAAGGGACTCAGCCATTCTCCACCTGCCCCAGCTGGCTGCATCCGGTACCTTTGATTTTGCCATTTCTTCGTAATCGGGAATGCATTCGGCATATTTCTGCATGAAGAAATAAAGGTCAGCACGTTGGTAGCGGACCATAATATCGTCCGGGTGTTTGCTTAGCCACTCGCTCAACATGGCAATCCCGGATTGTTCTTCCATACTATCCTTGGCACGCATAGCGCGCTTTATCAGTGCCGTGCGCTCGGCGGTGAGCGCCTGCTCTTTCTTTAGTAGAGACTTCGAAGTGTCTGCGTCAATGGAAAAGGCTGGCACCATATATAGTGTCATGCACAGAGACAAGGTCGTGGTTGAAATTTTGGTGATAGTCTTAATGGGCTTAAACTCTCGAAGCCAGGGATAATTCTAATCGCCCAGGCAAATAAGTGCCAGTGCCCGGTTAGACAGCAACTATTTGATTATGCGAAAATAGAAAAGGCGGGGGCACACTGCAAAGGAAGCAATTTTGTTCGGCAAGCACGATCACGGCGATTCCCGGCTGAGTTGTATAGATTGCGCCAGCATCATTTGCAGCAAATGCATGATTCAATGCCCGGTCGGTTTTCGCTGCAAAGCTTGCGGCGATGTGAAAAATCCGCTCACTTCCGTGACTCCCTGGTTGGTCGCCAAAACACTAGCGGTTTGCATTGCGATCGGATGTGCGGCCGGCTGGACTTTGACTTTTATCAATGTTCCTTTTTTCACCTGCATTATTGCTTATTTCCTGGGCATTTTCATCGGCCGCCATTTGGCCAAATTCATTGACTACAAACTGGGACGCAATATCGGCACGACCATAGTCTTCGGTGTGTTGATTGGCATGTCGCTCAGTCCATTCGCCTTTTATCCGTCTTTGATAGCGGAAGAACTCACCACCGCCATAACTGAGATGAGCAAAGACCATACGATTTTGGATGCTTTGGCCAATATTGTCGGCTTTCTTTTTACGCCTGTGGGCTTCATTGTCGGCATCCTCAGACCGACGGTCTGGGGCGAGCGCTGGTAAATCATCTCGGCGCTTGAGAGAGCCATTTTTTCGCTATCATGGAGCCTGGGAAAAACCTCGGATTTTTCCGCGTGCCTGTGCAGGCGAATTTTTGTTATGTTGGCTGGGTTTTGTCCCTGAAAGCAAAAATAAATTTCAAGGTCACGATGACGTCACGTTGCGCGCGTATATTTGACTCAATACTTCCGTATTGACCTGTTCGCTTACCACCGACTGTTTCCGCTTTTGCCTCATCTAGAGGCCGGTATCGAGGTAGCCTTATGGCCGGTTCTCATACGCCGCAAGATTCCCACATCTCGCCCACTCACGATTTTTCAATCAGTGCAGAACGGCAGTCGTTTGCTCCTGGCGCCGATATACAGTGCCGCTTACAACCAGGCGACATCGCCAGCCAGCGTTATCGAATTCAGTCGCTAATTGGTCAGGGCGGTATGGGAGTCGTCTATAAAGTCGAGCAGATTTTTCTTGGCAAAGAGCTGGCTTTGAAGGTATTGAGCACTCGCTCGGTATCTCCTGTCACGATTCGCAGATTTCAGCACGAGGCACGCGCCGCCTTTGGGATCGATCACCCCGGTTTAATCGCCGTGCACGATTTTGGACTTTTGGACGACAAAGTGCCATTTCTGGTCATGGATTATATCAATGGCCAGAGTCTTGCCGACAGAATCAGACAAAAGGGCACGCTCTTGCTTGAAGAGGCTGTGCCGATCTTTCTTCGCACCTGCTTTGCACTGGGTTATGCGCATCAGCAGGGCGTCGTGCACAGAGACATAAAACCAAGCAATATCATGCTTGTGGACGGCATGCCGGCCACTGCCGATGGCAGCGTCAAAATTGTTGATTTCGGCATCGCCAAATTCACTCAGCTCGAGAAAAGCGATATACAAGCTCTGACCCGCACCGGAGAAGTATTCGGAAGCCCGCTCTACATGAGCCCTGAGCAATGCTCCGGCAGCCCGGTCGATGAGCGTTCGGATATTTATTCTCTCGGTTGCGTTTTCTTTGAGGCGCTCACAGGCACCACTCCTTTTGTCGGTGCCAATGCCCTTTCCACGATGATGCTTCACATGGGCGAGCGGCCGCCGTCTTTGAAAGAGGCGTCGATGGGAAAAGTGTTTCCCCCGCTTCTGGAGCAGATTATCGCAAAGATGCTGGCAAAAAATGTTGCCGACCGCTATCAAAGTTTGACGCAGGTGGCCGGCGATCTGGCTGTACTGGAGCGCAGCTTGCCCGATCCGCTCTTGCTTGCCAATACGGTTCTGGTTACGGACAAACCCAGACAGGCAGTGAAGGAACCCCGGGAGTTCAAGATGGCCAGGCTGGGGCTGTATCTGGCCATGTTCTGCCTGATGGTAGTTTCTGCAGTTCTATCTTCGCTGATTACCATTTCCGTGAACGAGAAGAAAACAGAAAGGAAAGTGCTTTCGCTTCAGGAGCATTTCCCTCCGGAAGACAAAAGTTTGCACATTGAAGACTTAAAGCGATTTTTCACTTCGATAGAGACTGGCAATGGACGGCCGGACGTTTCCAATGCCGCCATTTTAAGTGCGCTCAAATACCACAATGAAAAAGGCAAAATACGCTTGAAATTTCTCAACCTCGATGATTTTGCCATGAACGCTATCTTGCATACGAGATGGATAGCCTATCTCGACATCATGGGCTGTGCGGTCAAAAATGACAAGCTTATCGATCTGGCTCAACTTCCCCACCTGGAGCATCTCAACATCAGCCACTCCAACCTTGATGATGTCGGTGCCGCAGGAATCGCTCATTGTCCAAACCTAGTAAACATCCAGGCCAATTGGACAAACATTACGGACAAAGCCATTCCATACTTCACAGAGATGCCGAGACTGCAAAGACTGGAAGTTTCCGGTGTTGCTTTGACGCCACTAAGCATTAGATTCCTGGCTGAAAAGACGGAACTTTCAGGACTGGTGTTGAGCAGTGTGAGCGGGCTCAATGATGCAAGTTTTGCGCCAATGTGCGGCTCCAATGTAAGATTTTTGAACGTCGAGAATGTGCCGATTGGTGATGCTGCAGTCGCATATCTTGCCCAAATGCGGCACCTGGAGTCAATCGCGCTCGGACTGACGAAAATCACTCGCGAAGGGGTAGAGCGGCTGCTCACCAATAAGACGGTCAATACCGTCATCTATGTGCCGACCGAAGAATTGTCCCTTGCCGACGTGAAATTGCTTGCCGAAAAGTATCCGCATTGCCGCTTTCTCAACAGGCTTCAGAAGAGCGAGAAGAGGATGCAAGCAAGTTTCTAGTCCGTGAGCGTCTGCGATTTTGCCACTTGCTAAAGACCCGCCTTCGATGTTCCCTGGAGTTTTCTCTGACTATATATGATGATGTATAGTAAAACAACGCCCTTTTTTTTGAAATTGAGAAAACCCTGCCCAGGAGAAGGTGATACTGCACATTGCTGCGCAAGTATTCACCGTCTCTAGGCACATAGGTCGATCACGATCACGACAAGACGTCTTTCAGCTTTAAGGCGAGAAAGACCAGTTTGAGAGCAGCTTTTCGAATCAGCGGTTGATTGGGCAAAAGCGACAGAAGCCGGGCTTCCGTGCTTGGTTTGCGATCCTGTCCCAGCATGGGCAGCAGATCCGAACCTCGACCGGCCACCAGATCGGCGATCACTTCGCCGAGCAGCATGCCCGAAGGCAGTCCGTCAGTCGATGCGACAATCAGCTTTCCTTGCCCAAAATCAATCTGCTTCAAAAGAGGTAGACCATCGGCAGGCAGGGAGAGACTGGCTTGCCAGGCGAATTCCACAGGCGGTATTGGGAAATTGTGCCGGGCTGCTATAACGGCGTGCAAGTGTTTGACGCTGTTCTCGCCGGCTCCGCGTAAGCGCGGCTCACTTACGCCAGGGCTGTCGGCACCGCCGGCCAGAATGCGGCCGTCGGGCAAATAGCGGATGTAGGTGTATAGCATCTGGTAGGTGTCCCACATGGCGATGGTGCCTTCTTGAACCAGACGCGCCACATCTTGGCTGGGCTCAGTCACAATCACTTCGCCTTTGACCGGCACCAGTAGCCGATTGATGCTGGCCAATTCCGGCCAGTTTTTGGAGCGAACGCCAGTTGCCACAATCAGATGGCGGCATTGGACGCTATATCCGCCGGACTGAAGCAGGAAGAATCCGTCCTTGTGTTCGAACGCGGACACTTCTGTGTTTTCGAAAATTTCTGCGCCCAAATGGCTGGCCTGGAGGGCAATTGCTTCCACCAGTTTGACCGGATGGACAGCTCTTTCCCCTTCCAGTTGAAGAGCGCCGTGAAAGTCTTTCAGCCAGGCAGGCAGGTGTGCTTTGTCCTGGAATTTTGTGGAAAGACCATAACGACTGCGGGTTTCCTGTTCGGTGGAAAGAATGGAAAGATGGCTGGGCTTGGATGCGGCATAAATGGACGACCCCTTCTGCAGGGCATCTCCATCCAGCTGCAATTGGGACAGTGTGCGGTCGACGGCTCCGGAAAGCCTTTTGTAGAGCAGTTCGGTGTTGTCTCTGCCAAAATGTTCTTCGACCACTCTGAGGTCTACGGTTGTGGCCAGAGAAAGAATCCCGGCGCTGAAACCGCTGCTTCCTTCGGCAATCTTGCCGCGTTCCAGAAGCACGACCTTTTGATTTCTGCCAAGCGAAAGCGCCGCTGATAAGCCTGTGATGCCACCACCAATAATGGCGACGTCACATTGCTTGTCGACATTGAGAGTGGGAAACTCCCTGAATCGCGCCGTCCGCCAGAAAGGGGCTACCTTCCATGAGGCGGACGGCTGTTTTAAATCAGAACCTGAGGCCTTCATAAGTCTCCGTTACAGCTCATGGCAATCAATTTGTTCAACGTCCTTCCCTCTTGGCCAGATGATAACAACCGTCCCTCAACGTGAGGGCGATTGGCATCACTTGAGCAAGAAATATAGTGGCTTAGGGGGAAAGAGGAGAACGACTGAAAAGAGATAATTGATATGCCTGTAGTTTCTCTTTGCGTGCCAGTAGGGTTCAAGAAATATTGTTTTCATCCGCGCGCCCGTTTTCTGCGGCATCTGGCAACGAACGCTAGCCAGTCTGGACAGTGAGGCTGGAAAGCCTTGTCGCGCAATGCTCTCAGCAGATGGCGCACCTTCTTTCAACCGCGTGAACTGTTTCATGCTCAGGCTATTTTTGACCGGTTTTGCCAGATCAAAAACCAGTCCTGGTTCAGTCAAAAATGAGTGCGTGTTTAAACATTAGCGCAGTGATAAGAGCGCCAGGCAGCAGACCGTTGCACTTTTGCCGGACCTATCGATTCTTTCGAATTAGAGGCCCAGTTGTCTGGCGATTACCAGGCGCTGAATCTCAGAGGTGCCTTCACCGATTTCGCAGAGTTTGGCATCTCTCAAGAAACGCTCGGCCGGGAAATCTTCGATATAGCCGTAACCGCCGTGGATTTGCACGCAAAGGTTGCAGCAGCGGCTGGCGATTTCAGAGGCAAACAATTTTGCTTGCGAGCCTTCCATGGTGACTCGCTTGCCGTGGTCTTTCATCCAGGCAGCGTGATAGATCATCAGGCGGGCGGCGTGAATCTGGGTGGCCATGTCGGCAAGATAGCCCTGGATGAACTGGTGTTTGCCGATTGGTTGTCCGAAAGATTCTCTTTGTTTTGCATAGGTGAGCGCCGAATCAAAAGCGGCCTGAGCAATTCCCAGTGCCAGAGAGCCGATCGAGATGCGACCGCCTTCCAGTGTTGTCAGGGCTTGTTTGTAGCCTTCTCCAACTTCACCAATGATGTTTTCTTTGGGGATTTTGCAGTTGTCGAAAGTCAGACTGGCAGTCGGCGAACCGCGCATGCCCAGCTTCTTTTCCACCTTGCTTACGTAAAATCCCGGTGTGCCCTTTTCGACGACGAAGGACGAAATGCCCTTGCGGCCAAGGGTTTGGTCCGTCATAGCCATGATGATGGAGACATGGGCGTCGGTGGCGTTGGTGACGACAAACGAGTCGTGAGCGTCGTCACCGAGCAACACGTGCACCGAATCGTGGTCAGGAGAGATCGTGAGGTCGGCGCCGGCGACGATCGTCGCGTTGTCGACGGCTTCGTTGTTCTCGATGATCGCGT
>CAZHEZ010000025.1:0-52632 GCA_964531315.1 uncultured Candidatus Obscuribacterales bacterium
TAAAACTGGCTGAGAAATTTCACGTCATTGGTGAAGAAATTGCGGATGTCGGTGACGCCGTATTTGAGCATCGCCAGCCTTTCCACACCCATCCCGAAAGCAAATCCGCTCCACTCTTCCGGGTCTATATCGACTGCTTTTAGAACATTGGGGTCAACCATTCCGCAGCCCAGAAGTTCCAACCATCCACGGTGACCGCAAGTACGGCAACCGGAGCCCATGCAAAACGGACACTGGCTGTCCATTTCCGCAGACGGCTCTGTAAAAGGGAAAAAGTCCGGACGCAATCGCGTCTTGAGCGGTTTGCCGAAAAGCAAGCGAATAAACTCGTTTAAGGTAGCGCTCAATTGGCCAAAAGTGACATCCTTGTCGATGAGCAAACCTTCAACCTGGTGGAATAGCGGGTATTTGCGGGCGTTTACTTCTTCATTTCGATAAACTCGCCCGGGAGAAATTATTTTGAGAGGCGGCTTGCGATTTTCCATGACACGAATTTGCACGGTCGAGGTCTGGCTGCGCAGCAGCACTTGCGGTCCGACATTGGTGTAGAAGGTGTCTTGCTCATCTCGGGCCGGGTGGCTTAAAGGCGTGTTGAGTGCGTCAAAATTGTAATAGTCCGTTTCTACTTCCGGACCTTCGGCGACTTCGTAGCCCATGCCGTAAAAAATATTGATGATTTCCTCGGTCACCTGAGTGAGCGGATGCAGGTGCCCTTGAGCGACGGCTCGCCCCGGTAAGGTCACATCAATGCCTTCGTCTTTGAGCCTGGCGGTGAGCTCGCTTCGGTAAAGGGCATCTTTCTGCTGGTCGTGAGCCCCTTCGACCGCCTGTTTGATCTCGTTGGCAAGCTGCCCGACGCGCGGCCTGTCGGCTTTATCGATATTGGAAAGCCCGCGCATGATCGTGCTCAGAGAGCCCTTTTGCCCGAGATATTGCAGTCTCAGTTCTTCCAACTCGGCTGACGTCTTAGCCTGGCCGAAATCGTTCAGTGCTTTTTCTTTCAGCTCGCGCAGCTCTTTTTCTAAACTTTCTACGGTCATGCTTTTTTCTTGCACCCTTTGCAACCCTTGAAGAGCGCCCAGGCGCTCACTAATCTTTTCTGGTCTGTCTGGTCTCGCGGGCCTTCACACGCCTGTTACGAGGTTTCTAACAGTAACAGAAGAGCATATAAGATTCTGAACAAATGCCCTCAGGTCTTTGCGTTTCTACAACTTCCCGCATGCTGTCAGGCATTGCCAGTCGATCTCGGTGGATTTGCTAAGCCGCCTTGTCGGTATCTGTCGCAATTTTGAATTGCAGGTAAGGCTTTCATATGGCGTAAAATTCAATTAGATAAGGCGCTGTAAAGAAGGCTAAATCGAGAATTTGGCCCAAGCATCAGTTCAAGCGCCAAAAAAAATAACGGAAACCCTCACCACAATCAGGTCTACCCGCTTGGCTAGAGCACGTTTCAGGAGAAAGCCTGGATACACGATACCGACGACCAGAGTGTCAGTAATCGTGATTTCGCCGGAAGGAAAAATATTGCTGGTCCGCCACCGCAAGGGCAATCGGCAGTATTGGGTCTTGCCCGGCGGGCGTCTTGAATATGGGGAAACCTTTGCTGAGTGTGCGGTTCGGGAAATCAAAGAAGAAACCGGGCTGGATGTGGAAGTGGTTCGCTTCCTTTTCCTGTCCGAAGCCATAGCCCCTGACCGCTCCCGCCACATTGTCAATGTTTATTTAAAGGCAAAAGAAATTGGCGGCATCATGAAAGTCGGCAATGAGCCAGTCCTTGCCGGTGTTGACTATATCGCCATCGACGAATTGGAGAAGGTGACCCTCTTTCCGCCTGTGTCCGAATATATTCTCAAGAACCTTTCCCAGGGCGACCCCGAAGGCATCGAGTTCCTCGGCAATCTGTGGGTATAGGGCCAGCGCCATTGTCGTTACAGAGGGGCGGCCGGCTGCCGTGTTGAAAAACTCGTGTAGTAGAATATTGCCTCTATATGTCTGGGCCGATCTTATGGTTCGATGCGAAAGCATCCAACTGACGGGCTCAACAGACCGCGCTTTATGAGTTTTGTCTCAAATTGTCGCTTCACCGCCTGGAGGAAAAAATGGCACAGCAACGTGGAATGAAGCGAGCCGCCAAAGTTTTGGTTCGCAAGCAAAAGAAAAGAGTTCAAGCCAAAGCAGCAAATATCCGCCGCGTAGTAAGACTGGCGGAAGTCGCTGACAAAGAAGCTACTAAGACTGAAGGCTAAACGTACATCAGGCAAGCCTATTGAGTTTCGAAACCGTCCTTTGCCGGGCGGTTTTTTGTTGAGCGGCCTGGCGTCGCCCCTCTTACATGTGGTGGTCGCCGAACGAGAAAACGATGCCGTTGACGACGACCTCGCTGCCCTGACTGGCTCCTTGCTGAAGCAGCTCTTCGATGACGCCCATGGCGCGCAAGACGTGGAACATGTGCGACAAAGACTCCGGCTCTTTCATATTGGTGACGCCGACAATTCTTTCGACGCGGTCGCCGGTGATATAGAAAATGTTCTTCTTGCGCATCACTTCAAATGAATCTTCAGGTCTTTCCGAAGCTCTCTCGTCGCTGATTACGATCGTCGGATCGACAAGCTGGTCCGGCGGTTTGGACTCTTCCAGTCGGCGACTCACAACCGCCTGCAATTCTCTAACGCCGACTTCCCCTTGCGCCGATATAAGATGAACGCCCAGGAGTTTATCTTCCTTGCCCTTATATTGTTTCTGCAAAAACTTCTCGACCCGTTGTTTTAGGGCCTCCGCTTCATTGCCATCCATCAAATCGATTTTATTGAGTGCCACCAAGCGCGGTAGCTCCTTCAATTTGTCGCTGAACAGATCGAGTTCTTGAAGGATCGTTTTGATGTCTTCCTCGAGCGTCTCGGACTGGCTGTCGACCATATGTACGAGCAATCGAGTCCTCTCGATATGGCGGAGAAAATCATGACCCAAACCGATTCCTTGAGAAGCGCCCTCAACCAGACCGGGAATGTCGGCGACGACAAAGGCCTTGCCGTTGGGGTCGTAAGCCACGCCCAGGTTGGGCTCGAGCGTGGTGAAAGGATAGTCGGCGATTTTGGGTTTGGCTTTAGAAACGACCGATAAAAGTGTCGATTTGCCGGCATTGGGCAAACCAATCAGCCCGACGTCCGCAAGCAATTTCAATTCCAGTTCCAGCTCCCTGACCACTCCCGCCTCCCCGGGCTCGCAATAGTAGGGAGCGCGCATGGTGGAGGAGACCATCATGGTATTGCCCCTGCCGCCTCGGCCGCCTTGAGCGACTAAAGCTCTTTGCCCGGCGGCAACCAGGTCGGCGACTACCTTACCGTCCTTCTTATCCCTGACCAGGGTGCCAACCGGCACTCTCAAGGTGAGATCCTTGCCCTGTTTGCCATGCTGGTTTTTCGAGCGCCCGCGCTCTCCGGCATCGGCTTCAAAAATCGACTTGAAACGAAACTCTACGAGCGTAGTCAGGTCGTTTGTCGCCTCAATATAGATACTACCGCCGCGACCGCCATTACCCCCGGCAGGACCCCCCAGAGGCTCGTATTTCTCCCGGCGCCAGGCGATGACGCCGTTGCCGCCGTCGCCCGAACGGACGTTAATTTGGACGTGATCTATGAATTGGCTCATTACTTCTAAATATCAGTGACAGATAACCTAGCAGAGATCTGACCTTAGATCATGATCCTTATGATTATCAGATCTAGATCTTTTAAAGTAATAGATATACTGAGATCAGTTAAAGAATGTCTTTCAAGTGGCAGATTGAAGAGTGGACCTACAAGTGGACCTAAAAAAGTTTAGACACGTAAAGAAAGTCTTGAGTCGCCGATAAATCGGCAAAGAACAAAAGTCTCAGACTTAGTGGTGAGGAGGAACATCCATTGGAAGAGCGTATCACCGTTCATGAAAAGGCTCGAGGCGAGACGATTAACGTCTACATCGGCGAGTATCGCGGCACCAGATATCTGCATATCCGCGAATGGTATCTCGACAAAGATCAAGAAGAGAAGCCGACCAAAAAAGGTGTGGCACTACCTGTGGAAAAATGCGAAGCGCTGAAAGATGCCATTTCGCAAATCGGTCCATCGGACGGATCGCTGGACGAAAGAGTGACTGTGCACGAAAAGGCTCGCGGAGAGTCGATCAACGTTTATGTCGGTGAGTATCGCGGCACCAGATATTTGCATATTCGCGAATGGTACCTCGACAAGGATCAAGAAGAGAAGCCGACCAAGAAAGGCGTTGCCATTCCTATGGAAAAGGTGGAAGCGCTTACAGACGCCATCGATCAGTTGGTGCCGTCGGAAAAAGCTGAAAAAGCTGAAAAGGCTGAGAAGCCGGAGAAGAAAAAGAAATAATTCCGGCACGGCTTTTGGGAATCCCCTCAATTTGAAAAGTTCGCAAAGACCCCATCCAGTCTGGCCAGGGATTTGTCTTTTCCTGGCTTTATCGATGTCCGTACTTAGCGCTGCCTTTGGCGCCGAGCTTTCGCTGAATTCCTCCTCAGCCAAGCAAGGGCAACCGGTAGAAGTTACGTATTCGACTGAAGCGCAAGAGGAAACTCCCACTTTTACATTCGCGCATCAGACCTATAAATTATTTCCTTGTCCGGGCGACGCGCGTCAGGGCGATAGCAATCATATATACAAAGCGATTCTCTCGCCTTCCCTGGAACTCGATCCGGGCACTTATACGCTGAAAAACGAAAATGCCTCGGTGCAACTCAAAGTTTTGGACGGTAAGTTTTTTACTCAGTATCTGACCCTGCCGCCGGCAAAAAACAACTTCAATATGTCCCCCGGCGAGGAAGCAGCCGTCGAGGGCGCCAAGGCAACCACTTCTGCCGAGCGCTTCTGGACAGGTAATTTCACGCGCCCCTCCAGGGCTAGAGTATCGTCGGCCTTCGGCAATCGCCGGGTCGTCAACGGCAAACTGCTCAAAGACTATTTTCACTCCGGCCTGGATTTTGCCGGCAATCAGGGATCACCGGTAGTGGCATGCGCGCCCGGCAAAGTGGTTATGGCACGCACAGGTTTTAAGCTGCACGGCAATTGCATTGCCATCGATCATGGACAGGGTGTGGTCTCCTTCTACATTCATTTGAAGAAACTGAATGTGGTGCAAGGGGACGAAGTAAAAGCCGGCCAATTGATAGGCCAGATCGGTCAAACCGGGCGTGCCAATGGACCTCACCTTCATTTCAGTATCTACGTCAATAAGGCCGCCAGCAATCCTAATTACTGGTTTGCTAATGCTATTAAATAGGTTGGGATTTTGTAGCGGGCGCGTTGCACGCGCCAAAAAAAGCGCGGGCAACGCGCTCGCTACGATCAAGCAATGAAACATAATCACATATAAAAGAGCCGCCCGAAGGCGGCTCTTTACTGATTCCGTGGTATGTCCGGGAAGCCCTGATTAGTGGGCTTAGATGGTCGCTGCCTTATTCCAGAAAGCGTCCTTGATTGCCTTGGAGGACGTCGATTCGGAATTGATTACCACCGAGGATGGTGCAAACAGGAACACACCTTCGCCGATGCGTTGCTGATGCCCGTCGATAGCATGGCAGGCGCCCGAGAGGAAATCGACCACGCGCTGGGAGTTTTCGTTGTCCAGCATGTGGAGGTTGAGCAATACGGATTTGCGTCCGCGCAGATGCTCAACGATGTCGATCGACTCTTCAAACTGACGCGGCTCGATGACCAGCACTTCGCTGGCTGCTTGCGCGCTTGGATGGGTGACGACCTGACTGCCGTAGTTGCTCGAAGGCTGTCTGACGGGCGGTTTTACCGCATCCATCGGTGCCTTGTCCAACGCCAACTGTCCGTTGGTCGCATAGATCTCGTCCGAGGTTTCGAACAGATCTTCAAAATCTTCTCTGTCGTAATTGTCCGCTGGTCCGAACCAGAAACTCTTTAACTTTGTAACTATGCTCACTGCGTCCCTCCTTACCCTCTCGCCGAAATAACTTGTTTTTCTTACCCTTCCCTTATCCAAAATCCGCTCGTGGCGGGGTTTAAACTTGAAATATCGCTCTGCCCAGGCGGACCATGGTTGCTCCCGCTTCCACCGCTTCCAGCCAGTCGGCCGACATACCCATCGAAAGTTCTTTCAGTTCGATGGAGTGTTTTTGCTCGAGTTCATCGCGCAAATTTCTCAAGCCGTTGAAGCAGCGAAACCATGTCTCACGGTCTTCGATCAGAGGCGAGATGGTCATCAATCCTTCGATCTTGATGTTGCTCAGACTCAGCAATTCGGCCATCTCTTTCTTCAACGTCTCTGGGTTGTAACCAGATTTAGTATCATCAGACAATATCTTAACTTGTAAAAGTACTGATTGCACCATATTTTTTTTTCTGGCTTCTAAAGAAATTTCGGAAGCCAGCCGAAGTGAATCTACCGAGTGGATAAGCTGGAAATATCCAACCGCCTTCTTCACCTTGTTGGTCTGCAGATGACCGATAAAATGCCAGTTGCAGTTGGCGGCGATTCGCTCCGGCAAATTGCCTCGCCGATCGATGGCATCCTGGATCCTGTTTTCACCAAATTCGGTGACACCATTCTCGAATGCTTCTTCGATTTGTGTAAGCGAAGCGCTTTTCGCTACTGCGATAAGGGTGACTTTGCTGCCGCCCATGGCGCCTCGTATACGAGCTAGGTTGCTAGCCACACTCATGCCTTCCTGGAGAAGCAAAGCGAATTCACTACGTTTTGACCCGCCTGCACGTCTTTCCCTGACATTCTAAAACGCCTACTATTAAGCCTCGCAATGCCCCACTTTGTCAAGTCAAACAGCGAATTTTTCTGGAATTTCTGCTCATCGTAAACGAGTGTTTTGATACCACAGACGCACCATTTTCAAGTGCAGCGGTGCGTCTGTAAACGTCCTATTTATAGGCTGTTTCGAATTTGAATATAGCTAAGATATTGCTGTTGTATATGCGCATTGCGGTAGTATCTCCAGTGGTGCGCATTGTTGGTGGTATCACTTATGTTTTTCGATGACTGTGGATGAGTTATGTATTGCGCATAGCACTAACAATGGCTGCAGCAGCGACTGCGGCAGTCTCCGATCTCAAGATCGATTTTCCCAAGGACGCTAAGGTTAGACCTGCTTCAGCTGCCAGAGAAATCTCCCTTTCCGTAAAGCCGCCTTCCGGACCAAGGCAAAGCGATATATGTTTGGCGATGCCACCATCGGCTTTTTCCTTGGAAAGATGCATGAACAGATGAGGGCATTCATTGCGCTCAGCCAATATATATTGCAGTCTCTGACCGCGCTTTTCTGAATCTGCATCAAAAGGTTTGCTTGTGTGCTTGAGGAAGTCGCTGAAATTTTGCGGTGCTACCACCTTTGGTATCGCATATCTTTCCGATTGTTCGGCCGCTTCTTTTACTATGGCGTGCCAGCGCTCTTGCTTGACATTGCCTGTCTTGCCTTCTTTCTTCTTGCCATCTCCGGCATCTTGACCTGACTTTTGTATGGTTCGTTGCGTAATGATTGGAATGATGGTGGTGGCGCCCAATTCGGTAAGCTTTTCCAGAGCCCATTCGAAGCGGCTCGGCTTGATAAGCGGCATGGCTATTGTTAATTGAGGCAGCATCTCGCTGGTTGCAGTTTCCTTTTCCTCAATGAAAAGCGCGATCGAGTCGCGGTCCTGGTTTTCTATCCGACAACGAAACAAATCCCCCTTGCCATTAAGCAAGATTACCGGCGCTCCTATGCCCAGTCTCAATACTCGCGCGATTTGATGAACCAGTTTTGGGTCATCAATCAGGGCTGCCGAGACGTTTTCGTCATAAGACTTAGAATCTATGAAAAACCTTGGTATTTGCATCTATTTGATATAATCAACGCCTACTTGCATAGCATAAGACCTAAAATGATGTCCTGAAATAAGAAACTGGGCAGTTTTCAGGGGATATACCCGCGCTCCAGTGAGCAGCAGTGAAAAGATTCTAGTAGGACTCTAGTTAGAACTGGATGGATTTGGCCACATGGACTTGAAGGAATGGTTTGCGTCGCGAAAGAAGCAGCGCGAAGCCGAAGAAGTCAAATTACCGCTCGCCACCGATGAATATTGCGCCTTATGGACGCAATGTTTTCAGTGCCGGGAGCTGCTTTATACCAGCCAATTGCGCCAAAACCTGCACGTTTGCCCGAAATGCCACTACCACTTCCGCATCGGCGCCATGCAACGCATCGAGCAGCTCATTGACCACGGCACATTCCACGAGCTTGATGCAAAACTGGAGTCTGCCGACCCTCTCAAGTTTGTCGACACGGATTCTTATGTAAAACGCCAGGTGGAAGCTTCGCGCAAGTCCGGATTGAAGGAAGCCATTATTACAGGCACAGGTGATATCGAAGGCGAAAAGGCCTGTGTCGGCGTCATGGACTTCGGCCACTTTGGCGGCTCGATGGGCTCGGTTGTGGGCGAGAAAGTGGCGCGCCTCACCGAATACGCCACCGAAAAGAGATTGCCCCTTATTCTTGTTTCCTCCTCGGGCGGCGCCCGCATGCAGGAAGGGATCTTTTCACTTATGCAGCTGGCCAAGACCAGCTCGGTATTGAAGAGCTTCGCTGATTCCGGATTGATGTACATCTCCATTTTGTCCGAGCCTACATATGGTGGCGTCACCGCCAGTTTTGCCATGCTCGGCGATATCATCATTGCCGAACCCGGCGCCCGCATCGGCTTTGCCGGCAGGCGAGTGATCGAGCAAACGATCAGACAGAAATTGCCGGCCGATTTCCAGACGGCTGAATACTTGCTCAAGCACGGTCAGGTAGACATGGTTGTAGATAGAGCAAGCATGAAGAAGAAGCTGGCCCATTTAATAAGGTTTCATTCGGCAGGCAATAGCAAGCCTCAAAGCGTTCCGCCCAGACCGAAGGCGGCAACCAGATAGAGATGATTTGCCCTTGAGACTCGTTTACAGCCGTTTTAGAGGTGTACGTTGACAGACAAGAAGACAATTCCCCTGGAATTCGAAAAACCGCTGGAATTGCTGGCGCAGCAAATCGAGGCGCTGGAAAAGCAGCTTGTTGAACATCCGGAATTGGAAAACGACATCGATCGGTTGAAAGAGCAGTACGAGCAGCTGCGCCGTTCCCTCTATTCGAATTTAAGCGCCAGCGATCACCTGGCTATCGCCAGACACGCACAAAGACCTTATACAAGGGATTACTTCGACCGATGGGACCCCGAATGGGTAGAGCTGCATGGCGACCGTAAAGGAATGGACGATGCGGCAATGGTCACCGGTCTTATCGACCTGGGAGACTTCAAAGTGATAGGGGTCGGCACCCAGAAAGGTCGCTCTTTGAGAGACAAGCAACAGTGCAATTTCGGCATGCCGCAACCAGAAGGCTACAGGAAGGCGCTGCGTTTGTTCAAGCACGCCGAAAAGTTTGCTCTGCCTGTAGTTACCCTGATTGATACTCCGGGCGCCTACCCGGGCATGGCAGCCGAGGAGCACAACCAGGCCGAAGCAATCGCCGTCAACTTGTTCGAACTTTCCGGTCTTAAGGTTCCGGTCATCGCCATTGTCACAGGCGAAGGCGGATCGGGCGGCGCGCTTGCCGTCGGTGTTGCCAACCGCATCATGATGCTGGAACACTCCGTCTACTCGGTAATTTCACCGGAAGGTTGCGCATCTATTCTATGGCGTTCGGCCGACAGAGATAAAGACGCGGCTCGGGCCATGAAGATAACAGCCAGAGAGATATTTGATCTAGGCGTCATCGATGAAGTAATTGCCGAACCCCTGGGCGGTGCCCATCACGACTATGACACGGCAGCCGGCAACGTCAAGAAAGCCGTGATCAAACAATTGGAAAAGCTGGCAGCTATGACAGGCGATCAAGTGCGCGCCGACCGCCAGAAGAAATTCAGAGATATCGGCGCCTTTCACGAAGCGACCGCCTGATCAATTCTTAGCTACTTTTTTTTTACGCTGTCTTGTTGCGACCGGCGGTACTGTTTCAGCAATTTCTTTATCTCTTTTGCGTCGGCAGTTTTGGGCGGTATTTTGTTGAGAAGGGCAATCGCTTCCGGATAACGCTCGTCATTGGCGTAGCTCTTCGCTACTTTTAGATAGAGGCTGTTGATCTTGTCGGTCTGCGGCTTAGTCAGTTTGCCTTTTCCATCTTTCTTGATGAAATCGATAATGGGCAGCGCTTCGTCTTCTTTGCCGTTCTTTATAAGGTTTTCTGCATCCACGATGGTTTGCGGTTTGCGAACGGGCGTCACCTTGCTGGTCATGGCACCGTGGGCATAGACCAGTGCCACCGCCACTAGCACCACGCCGACAAGCACCGGCAAGCCGATGCGCATAATGCGAGCCATATCCCCATTGCCGGGACCGCCGCGTGCTGATCTGTACACGGCTTGCGATGTGTTTTTCTGGTTGTTGGCCGCCGTCGTCTGCATCTGCTTGGCGCTCAGTTCGTGAAACTCGCCGGAAGTGCGTTGCTGCAGCTCTTCCAGTGCGCGTGTCGCGAGATCTTTGGTGTTCGGTTTGGGAGAGATGAATTCGCGGCTGTCCTTGTCTCTTTCCTGAGTCATCTGTATGGCTCGCCCGCCGATATCTTCGGAGGCGGCCAGAGGACCTGGTTGAAGCACCGGCAGTGGTTGCGAAACAGCCAGAGTGTTGGGGCGATCGGTTTGCTTGGCGGCTTCGGTAATTGCCGATGCCAGATCGTCCATGTCCTGGAAGCGATCGTCCGGGCTCTTCGACAATGCTTTGGCCACTACGCGCTCGAGCATCTCGGGAAATTGCAGATCGGGGCGCACTTTGTTGAGTGGTGTGGGCGGATCGGTCAAATGCATGGCCATCACTTTGGCCAGCTCATCGGACATGAACGGCACAGTGCCGGTCAATGTTTCATAGATGACGATGCCGACCGAGTAGATGTCGCTGCGATGGTCGACTTTACTGGAAGTGCATTGCTCGGGACTCATGTAAGTAGGGCTGCCGCACACGGTTCCGGTGCGCGTGATTTTGGCGACATCGGACTCTTCCTGCACCAGCCGGGCGATGCCGAAGTCCACCACAATCGGGAACATCTTCTGTCCGCTGCGTTCCACCAGAACAATGTTTTCCGGCTTGACGTCGCGGTGCACGACCCCCTGGCGATGCGCCTCCGCCAGAGCCGCACAAACTTGAGCGAGAATGGGAATCCCTTCTTCCATGGGCAGAAAGCCGCGATCGGCGATCATCTCGGAAAGAGGCGTGCCGCGCAGCAAGTCCATGGCGATGTACGGGCGCCCCGTCTTGGGCAGAACGCCGAAGTCATAGATGGTGATGATATTGGGGTGACTGAGGCGGCTGGAGGCTTTTGCTTCTTGTCTGAAGCGCTTGATAAATTCCTCGTCGGATACCAGGTAATCGTGCAGTACCTTGATGGCCACTTCGCGACCGATAAGTTCCTGGATCGCTTTATAAACGGTGCCTGCCGAACCCTGTCCGATTACCGATTCGATGCGATAACGACCTTCGACAACCAGACCCAAAAGCGGATCTTCGCCGACAGTGACCATAGATGAGCCATCACGAGGGCAAATGTCTTGCCCGTCGCTAGCCGTCTGGAAATTGCAGATCAGACAAAGCTTCATGCTTAGGTCCGAAAGGGGGATGCCGGGTTTTGGGGTGCCTTGGTAAAGGGGCGCGGACGCCATTTCGCTGGGCACAAGGGACGCTAGCCCTTATATTACTTTTAATTACCACAGATACTCTCTCGCAAACCTAATATCCCAATTCGTCTTAATATCAAGACTTGTCTTTTCGGATTATCAGAAGCGCGAGAAATAAGCGCGAGTTTTACTCAGGAAACAAATCAAGTTGGCAAACACTATGCAACCGGCACAGCCGAATCAAGCAGATTCAGAATCTCCAGAAATAAAGCCGGAAGGCGGCGATAAGAAGAAAGGAAAAGCGCCTCTGCTTTTGATTTTCTTCACTGTCTTCATCGACCTGGTCGGCTTCGGGCTGATCATTCCGGTCTTGCCTACCTACGCACAACAGCTGCATGCCAGCGAATGGATGGTCGGATGCGTGATCGCCACTTATTCGGTTTTGCAGTTCATCTTTACACCCATTTGGGGGAGGATGTCGGATAAGGTCGGCAGGCGCCCAATTTTGCTTTTCAGTCTGGCCGCCTCAGCGCTTGGTTACTTGATTTGGGGCTTTTCCAATTCACTTGTTCTGCTCTTTGTAGCCCGAGCCGTTGCCGGCGCCGGCAATGCAAATATCGCGGTGGCACAGGCCTATGTCAGCGATGTCACCACGCCTGAAAATCGGGCCAAAGGCATGGGCCTGGTTGGCGCCGCATTCGGCCTGGGCTTCGTAATCGGGCCGGCAATTGGTGCCGGCTGCGTAGGCCTGGGCTTGCAAACCATCGGCTTTATCGCCGCTGCTATGAGCCTGCTGGACCTGGTCTTGACGTTCTTTCTCTTGCCTGAGCCGCCCGTGCGCAGCAATGCCGCTACCGAGAGGTTTTCAACCGACAAGAATTTCTATTTCAGCACTGTGAGCGATCCAAAGCTGCGCACATCGCTTTTGATCTTCTTCATCTCCACCTTCGCGTTTGCCAACATGGAAGCGACAATTGTCATGCTGACAAACAATCAGTTTCACTTCACTCCCAGAGACAATACGCTGATGTTCCTCTACATCGGCTTGCTGATTGTATTTGTGCAGGGTGGGATGATCCACAGGCTGACGAAAAAATACGGCGAGAAGAAGCTGATTGGCGCAGGCTGCATCATGGTTGCCATTGGTTTGATTCTTACTCCTGTGACCGCCAACCTCTGGGTTTTGGGCGCCGCCTTGTTCTTCTTAGCGGTCGGATCTGGTCTAAACAATCCGGCCAATCAGAGCATGTTGTCAAAACTGGCTCCGGCAGACCGAACAGGCGGCGTGCTCGGAGTCGGACAGTCGCTTTCTACCCTGGGACGCATCGCCGGTCCGGTGGTGGGCGCCTGTGCCTTCCAGTATCTTGGCATGTCCAGCCCTTACTTCATCGGCGCGGTAGCAATGGTGGTGGCATTTATTTTGAGCCTGAAATTGCCGGATGCCTCAGCCTGAGAACCCGGACGGTGAGCCAACTTGGAGTCGAATTTGCGGTCGAGTAATTTTCGTGCTCCGAAAAACCCAGGGGCTTTAGGCTTTGACATTTATTAAAACGTGTTATAGTCTTTCTAACACGTATTTGATGTGGGACCTGGCGCCGAACATCAAGGAAATTGATGTGCACGGCAGAAAAAAGCAATACAAAGAACGCTCTGCTGGATCTCAAACAACCACCGGTACCACTTTTAAGACCACCGGCCCAAATACGAAGAGTTTTAGAGCTTAGCTGCTGAATGACAAGATTGACGTTTGAAACCGTAGTTATCCGAAAGTTCAAAACAAGGCAGTAGGGCTCGTGGAATCCACGTTAGACCAACACGAATCTTGATCAAAAAAACATTTGACACCAAGGTTCTAAAAACTGAGAAAGAAGAAGATGGAAAGAGAATATAAAACCAGCCCCCAAACGGCCAGCATGAATTTTCAAGAAGTTCAAAAGCGCTACAAACAAGAATTGAATCGCTACCAGAAGCAGATCGAAAAGTCTAAGAGAAAAGTCGAAACCGCACGGAAATAGGCCTGTCTTTTTTGCCTTTGCAGTCGATATTTCGTCCCAATTTCGGTTTAAATAGAACGTCAATTTAAATGTCGATTTAAATAAAAATTCGGATTTCGATTTCATGAGGCAGGAACAAAAAAGAACAGGCGAGATGGCGCAAGCCGGCAATGGAAGTTCTGCAGCAGATCCATTGTCAGATGCCAACGCGCGCCAACTCTGGCAGGATCCGCGCATAGAAAAAATTCTTTTGCCGTATACATTGCAATCGACGCAAGCGCATTTGCGCATGCTGGGCGACTGTTCGCTTATCGATCCTGATGTGGCGCGCAGTCTGGCTCAATCAGTTGCTGATTTAAGTGAGAAAGTCAAAAACGGTGAAAACATTCTCGAAAGAGATGATGAAGACGTGCTTTCGGCTGTAGAACGACATCTTGATGAAACAGTCGGATCGCACGCTGATGCGGTCAGACTGTTTTCCACTCCGCGCGAGCAAATGTCTATCGACATACGCTTGTGGATGAGAGACACCGCCCTTGCCACTGCCGCCAGCATCGGGCAATTGCGTTTCATGCTTCTCAATATTGCCGAGCATCACAAAGAGATCATGCTTCCCACCTATGTGCATCTGAAGAAGTCTCGCTCCATCACATTGTCCGATTTCTGGCTCACCTACGAACTGAGATTTGCTCGCGACTTCAAACGGCTGGAAGAGATAAGAAAAAAGCTGGAAACCTTGCCCTTGTCGGAAACCATACAGCTATCGTCCGGCAAAGTGATCGAAAGACAAAAAGTAGGGCAGTATCTTGGTTTTCACAACATCGTAGAAAACAACCTGGATGCGGCGACAGATAGAGACTACCTTTTGGAATTTTCTGCCTTCGCGTCAATTTTGAGCGTGCACGTTTCACAACTGGCATCCGATCTGATGACCTGGTCGACTCAAGAATATGGTTTTGTGCGCCAGACAAGACCGTTTCATTTTTACGATCAAGAGGTTTCGCACAAGCGCAATCAAGAAGTTCTGGCTGTCCTTAGATCTCGCCCCGCTGCGGTTTTCGGCAAAATGCAGGAAACCCTTGTCGCTATGAAAGGCTTGTCCATAAACTACAGCCAGGATTTTGAAGAGTGTGTTCCTGCCGTCATCGAAACCGCAGAGAATATAAACTTCCTGATCGATCTTTTGATTGCTTTTTTGCCTAATCTCGAATTCGATATCGACGCGCTCAAAGACGCGTCCAATCCTGTAATCGTCTCTGGAGAGTCGGCTATCGAGTTTCTCGTCGCCCGGCAGGTGGAACGCAAGAAAGCTGAAAGAGCGGTCGAGGAATTGATCCAATATTGCAAGGAAAGGCACAAACAGCCATCCGACATGACTCTCAATGAATGGTCGCAGTTTTCCATGGCCTTCGATTCCGATATATACGATGCCATTGCCAACTCTGAAATGGAACAGTCCACCAGCTACAACAGCGAATACCTGCACCTGGATGTTCGTCGCCGCATCATGGAAAGCATTAAAAGCGCACGCTTATCGGTTGAACACGACATGACCACTTTGAGCGCACCAGACTTGCTTTTCTAAAACTTTTCCAGCAGCTGAAGTGAATTTCACCGTGAGAAAACCAGGCGCAGGCGCGAATCGCCGGAGTTTGACCGCCAGCTCAGGATGGACGGGGTAAACAAGCGCTGCCCTTTACCTGTAAACTATGAGGGTTTACAGATGGGGAGGGCTTGCTGATGCAGGTCATGATTAGTTGAAGGCAATGCTTCTGGCTGCAGGCGTCGGTTCGCGCCTCGAGCCTTTGACTACCCAGATTCCCAAGCCGCTTGTGCCAATTGCCAATGTGCCGGTCATGGAGCACATTCTGCGCTTGCTTAAATCACACGGCATCACTGAAGTCTATGCCAACCTTCACTATCTGCCCGAGAAAATCACCGAGTATTTCGGCACGGGCGAAAAGCTTGGCATGAAATTGACTTTCCGTTTCGAAGAAAAACTCTCAGGTGACGCCGGCGGCGTCAGAGCCATGAAAGAATATTTGTCGGACGATACTTTTATGGTGGTGATGGGCGATTTGCTCACTGATGCGGATTTGACCAGCATCATCAAAGAGCACAAAGGCAAAAAAGCGCTGGCCTCAATAGCCATTAAGAAAGTCGATGACGTCACTCGTTTCGGCATTGTCGTTCAAGACAAGGAAGGCTTCATCACAGGGTTTCAAGAGAAGCCGAAAGTGGAAGATGCGCTTTCGGATCTGGCTTCAACCGGTATATACATTCTCGAGCCGGAAGTTTTTGCGCACATGCCGCCGCAAGGCGATTTCGGATTTGGACGCCAATTATTCCCGCAGCTTGTCACCAAAGGTTTGCCGGTCCTGGGAATTGAGATGGCGAAGGGCACTTATTGGTCTGATGTAGGCGCTATTCCGCAATATCTGGAAGCGAATTTCGACGCCCTCGATGAAAACGTAAAATTGAATTTGGGTTCCGACAACCAATCGAAAAACGGCAAAGCAGCCCTTCCAAAAACCCGTGGTGGACACATTATTGGCACCGGCACAATTATTAATGACAGAGCCAAAATTGACGGAATCTTGATGACCGGAAAAAACTGTCAGATTGGCGCCGATGCAAAGATTTCAGGACACGTGATTCTAGGCGACAATTGCATTGTCGAAGAGGGTGCATCACTCACCGATTGCTTGGTCTGGTCGGATTCGAAAGTCGGCAAGGGCAGCCAATTGAAAAACACAGTCGTAGCTGGAAATTGCACTGTAGAGCCGGGAACGTGTCATGAACAGACGGCGCTTGTTCCTGAACAGGCGGCAGTGAAACCTTTGGCGTCGAACTGCAGCAAATAAAAACAATTTGCGCGTGCGGAGCAATTTCCACACGCGCAAATCAAGCTTAGAATCGGAACTCCGAATAGCTACTATGCTGCATTTTGCTCAGTTTGAGCAGCCTTCCAAATTTCCATCCACAACCAATAATGGAAGGGATTGATATCGTTGGCGTCGGCAGGTTCATCCGGCTGCAGCAACGAGAGCCAGGTGTGAGGATTTGGAAAGCGCTTCGCAAGTGAGTAGCAATCCGCCATCCAGAGAACTTGTTCTGTACTATCCTGAGTGACCATAGCGGCATTCCCCGTAGAAGCGAGCCAACTGGAATTTATATCCGGTTGATTTTCCTTTGCATCGGACTTCGCAAAGAAGTCCTTTAAACAGGGTTAGCACCAAGTCTTGATGCCCCTGCAATTAAGTAATACCCACTTCTGACAACAGTGAAACCGGGTTGTTTTTGTCGATACACTACAAAATCGGCGCAGCATACCACTTTCGAGTGATATTGAAGAGTGGGATTTAGCCCGGCGGCCAGCTCATTGGCCGCCCACCCAAAATATGAATATGCAAATGATGAACTGTTTGTCCGCCGTCATCTCCGGTGTTTACCACCAGTCGAAAACCGCCCTGCAACTGCTCTTTCAAGGCTATCTCTCCGGCTTTCGAAAATAGATGACCGACCAGCGAAGTATCACTTACTTCCAATATGTTTTTTGCATGCCGGCGCGGCACCACCAAAATATGCGTCGGTGCTTGCGCGTTTATGTCGCGAAAGGCTACCAGGTGCTCGTCTTCTGCAACTAATTTTGCAGGAATCTCGCCCGCCACTATCTTGCAAAAAATGCAATTAGGTTCTTTGTGGTCACTCACTTATCAGCTCTCTTTCAGCGTTGTTTACGACTGTATTTTGATTGATGGCTTTCTTCAGTTCTGACTGGCTCTATCGGTTGTTGCCGTTCACTCAACAATGCGCCGTCCAGTTTATCAGTGCGTAGTCAGGTGGAATTTGTTACCGCACGAAAAGTAAAAGTCCAAATCCAACATAAAATAGCAATTTCAGGCCTCAGTTTATGGTAAATACGTGTAACTATTCGGGGCATAATGCCAAAACCGGGTTGTATCCCTATATAAAAGCTCGGGGCGCGCAAACATAGAGGGGAGATTCCATGACCACTGAGACTAACCTTCTGCCACGTATGGTGCAGATGCAGAAGGCATTGTTGGCGTCTTTGCGATTGAAAGATGTGCTTGATGCGGCGGTCTTGCAATTCGCTGAACTTCTGGGCGGCGCTAAAGTGGCGATCTTTCTTTCGGACAATGAGAGCCTGGCTCTTAAGTTGATGGCTGCCAAAGGGTATTCTGATGCTTCACTCGAGCAGATGAAAGTCCTGCCCTTCTCAGCCGAGAGCTTGCTCAAGTATGTGGTGCAAAAACGGACCCCGATCGGCGTACAAAACATCCAGCAGGCGCCGGAAATCAGCAATCAGATCATGCGCCGCGAGGGCAGCAATGGGCAAATTGCCTTGCCTCTCATTTCGGCAAATCTGCTTGTGGGCGGCGTCCTGATTGAAGTTCACAATCAAACCTTTCTCAGCTACATCGATTTTCTTAAAGATATTGCCGACATAGTGGCTTTGGCCATTGCTAATTCCATTCTTTTTGGACGCAGCGAATACGAGCGCGAAAGACTGAGCACTCTCTACAAGACATCGTGCGCCCTTTCAGGCAGCGTTTTGGAAGTAGGCGACGTTTTGCAAATTGCCGCCGACACAGCGCTCATCCTTGGCAACACGACTACCTGCGCCATCCTGCTTCTAGACGCCAATAAGCAAAGTTTCCACCTGGCAGCCTTCAAAGGTCTCGATGGCAGCAGCTTGAGCGACTTTGAAATGGGCACCCAGAGCACGATTGCCGGAAATTGCATTCGCAGCGGCAAGACTGAATACATTGGCGACGGCGCCCGTGAGCCTTATGGCTTACCCCGAGCAATGGGCGGCTCACCTTTTATGTCGGTGGTGGCCGTGCCGATGGTCTATGACGGCCAGGCGCTCGGTGTAGTGGAAGTCTTTTCCACCGATTCAAGAGCTTTCCACCGCGAGCAAATCGACTTGCTGGAGTCTTTGACCAGCCAGGTCTCCACGGCCATGCACGTGGCTCTCACGCATGAATCGACCGCTTCGCAGTCGATTCTGGACGTGCACACTGGTCTCTACAATCGCCGCCATTTTGAAGAGTCCCTTTCCAAAGAGACCGAGCGCGCCGGCCGGCACAAACATGAGTTTGCCTTACTGCTTATCGATCTTGACCACTTTGCCCAGGTTAATGACCATTTGGGCGAGGACAAAGGCGACGAAGCAATTAAGCACGTAGCCAAAGTAATTAAGAACGCCCTGCGTGACATCGACATCGCTTGCCGTTACGGTGGCGAAGAGTTTGCTGTCATCTTGCCAGAAACGCCCCGTGCCAACGCTGCAGAGGTGGCTGAGCGCCTGCGCCAGACGATTCGCAACTCGACTGCTCCGGGCGTCGGCACGATTACCGTTTCAATCGGCGTCTCTACCTATCCAGGCAACACTGAGAACGCTCAAGAACTGGTCAAGGCTGCCGAGCAATCTCTGGACATTGCCAAATACGAGGGTCGCGATCGCGTCAAGGAAGCCGAAACAGGCAAGCACCTTATGGCTGGGCCAATTCCCTGGGAAGAGGTTGCCAGTCAAGCAAAGATGTCCGTTATCAACGAACGCCAATCCCGTTTACAGAGCCGTCTGACCATTGCTCCGGAATATGCCTCCTGGATGACCAAGCAACCTCAATTAGTGAAGAAGAAAGGACCCAACCAGGAATAGTTGGGTCAATTAGAGAGTTCAGGGTCAATTCAGAGAGTTGAGTTCATTATCTTGTGATCTTGTAGTTTTGTACTGCATGGCCGGCAGGCACCCGTGGCGTATGCGCGTGCGCACCGCGGCTGCTTGCCTTAAAGGCAAGCCTTGACCCCCAAACAGTAAAGATTAAGAAAAGAGCAAAACCAGCCGGGGCGCTTGTTTGCATAGTTACACTTCAATTTAGCAAGGGTGTATGCGCTTCTCCCAAGAAGTGCGTGACAACCCTTTGTACACACTAAGTGAGTGGTTTACTCGCGATTAGGAGGATATACCATTGGGCACTGCATCTCAATTGAAGGTTCAATTGAAACCGCTGGCAGACCGCGTTGTGGTCAAGAAGCTTGAAGCTGAAGAGAAGACAGCGGGTGGAATAGTCCTGCCTGACACAGCTAAAGAAAAGCCCCAGCAAGGAGAAATCCTGGCTGTAGGCGCTGGCGCTCTCGATGAAAAGGGCGGTCGTAAACCGATGGAAGTAAAAGTCGGCGACAAAGTTCTTTTCGCAAAGTATTCCGGCACCGAAGTCAAAATCGACGGCGTCGAATACTTGATTCTTGCAGAGCGCGACATACTCGCCATCGTTGGTTAAGCAACGACTCGCGCAATCTTTAGTTTTTAAGTCAAGCAATTCAATCAACTTTTCCAATCAGGAGAGGAATTCCAAAAATGGCAAAGCAAATCGTATACGCGGAACAAGCACGTCGCGCTCTGGAGCGCGGTGTTGACCAAGTCGCTAATACTGTAAAAATCACCCTCGGTCCTTCCGGCCGTAACGTAGTTCTCGAAAAGAAGTTCGGCTCGCCGCAAATCATTAATGATGGCGTTTCGATCGCAAAGGAAATCGAACTCGAAGATCATTTGGAAAACGCAGGCGCACAATTGGTGCGTGAAGTTTGCTCCAGAACCAACGACAATGCCGGCGATGGCACCACCACCGCTGCAGTCCTGGCTCAAGCAATGATCAAAGAAGGTCTCAAGAACGTAGCTGCCGGAGCCAACCCGATGGTTCTCCGCCGTGGTATCCACAAAGCAGCCGAAGCAGCGGTAGAAGAAATCAAAAAGATTTCCAAGCCGGTTGAGTCCAAGAAAGAAATCACCCAAGTTGCCACCATCTCGGCCGGCAACGACGAAGCCATTGGCGCCATCATCGCTGACGCCATGGACAAAGTAGGCAAAGACGGCGTTATCACCGTTGAAGAATCCAAATCCCTCACCACCGAACTGGAAGTGGTCGAAGGAATGCAATTCGACAAAGGATACGTATCGGCATACTTCGTAACCGACCCCGAGAAAATGGAAGCCGTCCTCGACGAGCCTTTCATCCTCTGCGTCGACAAGAAAGTAAACCTCTTGGCCGACCTCGTTCCAGTTCTGGAAAAGGTAGCTCGCTCCGGACGTCCTTTCGTTCTGGTAGCAGAAGACATCGAAGGCGAAGCGTTGGCAACTCTGGTTGTTAACCACCTGCGCAAAGTTCTTCCTTGCGTCGCTGTTAAAGCTCCTGGCTTTGGCGATCGCAGAAAAGAAATGCTCAAAGACATCGCCATCTTGTGCGGCGGCCAAGTTGTATCTGAAGAAGCCGGCACCAAGCTCGAGAACGTCACCATCGAGATGCTCGGTAAAGCTCGCCAAATCAGAGTCAACAAGGACAAGACCACAATTGTTGCCGGCAACGAAAACAAGGCCGAAGTCGACAAGCGTGTATCAGTCATCAAGCGTCAAATCGAAGAGTCGGATTCCGAGTTTGACAAAGAGAAGCTCCAAGAGCGTCTCGCCAAGCTCTCCGGCGGCGTAGCCGTAATCAAAGTCGGCGCTGCTACCGAAACCGAACTCAAAGACAGAAAGCTCCGCTTCGAAGATGCTCTCAATGCCACCCGCGCAGCCGTTGAAGAAGGCTACGTACCTGGCGGCGGAACAACTTTGTTGAACGTAGCTAAGAAGCTCGAAAAGATGAAAGATCAGTATCACGGTGACGAACTCACCGGCTTCTCGATCGTCGTCAAGTCTTTCGAATCGCCTGTTCGCCAAATCGCCGACAACGCCGGACTTTCCGGTGACGTAGTCGTCGACAAAGTGAAAGAGCAAAAAGAAGGCTGGGGCTTCAATGCCATGACCTTCGAATACGTCGACATGGTCAAGACCGGTATCATCGATCCGGCTAAGGTAGAACGTTGCGCCATCCAAAATGCCGCATCGGTCGCCGCTATGTTCCTCACCACCGAAGCTTTGGTGGTAGACGTACCGGACGAAAAGAAGTCCATGGGCATGCCGCAAGGCGCCGGAATGGGTGACTTCTAAAAATCGTCAGAATTAGAAGAAGGGAAACGGAGATCTTCGGATCTCCGTTTTTCTATTTCTAGGCAGTAGAAAAAAAGGATCCGCTTTCGGATCCTTTTCTCTGCCATATACGGTGTGGCTAATTCTTTCTACGCTTGACGGTTTTTCTAGCGTGCTTCGCGCCAGGCTACGCTTGACGCTCCGCGAGTTTCGCGCTCAGCGCCTCCAGTCTGTGGTGTGTAATATCTTTGCGTGAGGGAGTGGGGTAGATATTGGTGATTTCGCGCGTTCGAGCCATCAAGTCCCTGTGATCTTCGCCTTCCTCATTGGCTGGCGGGAGGCTGAGATTCTTGATTGCTCTTAATCTAGATGACGACTGTTTGGCGGCTTCGAGACGTTGGTTCTCTCTTGCAGGATCGCCAACCAAATTCATCAAGCCAGCCAACCAAACTCTCATGAATTCCATGACTTAACCATCGCCCCCTTTGTTGCTTTGTTACCATCCTGTGATAGCCGTATGAAAGTTGTGTGAAAACGCCACAGCAGCGATAGTGCGCTGTTTGCAGGCGAGCGCAGGGCAGAATGGGCATAAAATAGGAATGCCATAAAGAGGTTCCGAATCGATGTCGGATTTTCGGAAGGTTTGCCCTCAATGCGATAAGACTTTCCAGGACGAGGATGCGCTCGAGATTTTGACCGAGTGCCCTGATGATGGAACCATGCTCGTTTTTGACGCAATCGATCCGGTCGTGGGCACCAAACTTGCCGACCGATATATGGTCGAGGCACTAATCGGGCGAGGCGCCACCAGCACCGTCTATCGCGCGATAGACACGACTGATTCTCACTGGCAAAGCAACCCTGCTCCTTTGCTCGAGTCTAAAGAATCAGTCGAACTGGGTTCAGGAGCTCAAGATGCGGCGGAGTCGAACGGGAGCCGTCCGCCAAACGAGAAAATTCCGGCAAATGGGAAAGGTCCGGCCACCGGAGCTGTTGCCGTAAAGGTCCTCCATCCACACCTTTCCGGCGATGCGGCTGTGGTTAAACGGCTCAGCCAGGAAGCAAAATCATTGCGCGATTTCAGTCACAAAAGTGTCGTCAGCGTAATCAGCCTTGGCGTCACCAGGCAAGGTCAGCCATTTCTTGTCATGGAAATGGTGGAAGGGCAGAGCCTCCTGGAATACATGCGGCAAAACGGAGCCCTGAACAATCAGCTCAGCCTGTCAATCTTCGATCAAATTCTTGATGCTGTCGGCGCCGCTCACAGGCGGGGCATTTTGCACCGCGACCTCAAGCCCGGCAATATCATGCTCACGCAGGACGGCGAATCAGGGTTTCATGTCAAGCTTCTCGATTTCGGTATTGCCAAAATTGTGCCGCTGCAGGGCGATACGTTCTTTCGCCTCACCCAAACCGGCGAGATGATGGGCAGCCTTCTATATATGAGTCCTGAGCAGTGTCTGGAGCAGGACTGGGACCAGAGAGGCGATATTTATTCTCTGGGTTGCGTGTTTTATGAGGCTCTGACTGCGCGTGCACCACTGATTGGCCGTACAGCGTTTGAGACCATGAACAAACATTTGAGCGAAATACCCCCGCCACTATCTGCGGTTCGACCCGATCTTCAATTTGCCCGCGGAATTGAACATTTGGTTTTGAAGATGTTGGAAAAAGATCCTCTCAAGCGCTACCAAACCGCTGAGGAAGTCCGGGCAGACTTAAAAATCGTAGTTGAAGGAAAAGGCGCGTCGCTTTTGAATCCGGGACAATCCAAAGTGAAGGGTGCGGTCGCAAAAATCGGTCGCCTGGCCTTAGGCAAGGAGACCAACTCCGCAGATGCCGGCACTTCCGCGCTTGCCGAGCCGACCGCTCGAAGCGACGTGCTGGCCGAAAAGATCAAATATAAGTCCAGGCAACGCATGCTTGAGGTCGGCATATTTGTTCTTCTGATGGTTATTTGGTCTGTGCCATTGCTTTTCGCTTTCGCTGCCAGTCCCAATGCCTTGATCTCAGCTTGCTTGTTTGGCGTTCTTCTTCCTTTCCTGGCTGCAGTATCGGCAATGGTCGTAGTGCGCCTTCCGCGCGTTGGGCACACGGAATTGCCCTTGCTGATTTCATATTTCACTCCCCGCAAAGGGCACTATCTACCCAAACCCAATCAGACCGGCTCCTTGCTGCTTGGCTCCGAAACTACCATTTGGTCTCGCTTATTTGGAGGCGGTGCTCAAAAATTGATCGAGCCATTTCAACGCGTTCACTCGCTGCCCTTTTTTTTGGTGGGCAAAGAGTCGACCGGAAAAACGCGTCTGCTTGCATCACTGGCTATCAACGAGTTGGATGATTCCAGACGGGCACAGTTTATTTTCAGCCCAGATGGTGAGCTTGCCAGTCTTGTCACTCACTGGATTGCCTCGCATCCCCAGGGCAAAACGCTGGCTAGGCGCGTGCTTTTGATCGATCTGGATCAGGAAGTGGCCCAGGTCAGTCTTGCTGAAGCATACGGTTTTTCTGCAGTGCAGGAAGTTTCCGAGCGCATCGTTGCGGCGATGAAAGGCGGTGAAAACGGCAGCGCCAAGGAAGTTCTCACCAGCGAGCAAGCTTACATTTTGCAGGCTTCTGTTTCTCTTCTTCTTGCCGCCAACGAAACCCTGGGCAATCTTCCCGATTTTTTGACAAAGGAAGAAAAACGAAAAGAGATTTTTGACAAGGTTCCTAAATGGCAGGGCTCTGGCAAGAACAAGGATCCGCTTGCCTCCATGCGAAGCCTCATTTTAGACAGGTTGGAAAGTGACTGGGATGAGCTGACCAAGCCGTTGCTTTCCATGTGCTATCGCTTTCCGCTGGATTGCGATGCGGCGTCTTTACGCATCTTCTGGCAGTATGCGTCCTTAATCGGCGAGGTCATTAACAAGCGCAAAGTGATGATCGTGAAAGGCGCCTGGCTCAAGGAGTGCTCTCTGGTTTTTCGGCTTGTATTCAACGAGATCTTGAAGGAAAGGCGACCTTCAGCCAGGCTGTCGGAGGCGGAAAACTATCCGGTTGTTTATATAGATGATGTTGAAAAATGCGGCATCTCCGACAGATTTGGCGAAATTCTCGGCGCTCCGACCGATACTGGAATTGAGTTTTTGTTGTCGGCAAAGACCTTGTCCATATTCTCGGATGACGAACTGGCAAGACTCTTCAATGAGATTGGTGCCCTGGGTATCTTTGCAGTTTCGGAGCAGGATGCGGTTTCACTCAAGCCGGTTTTTGCCTCCGGTGCCACGTCTAGCCGCACGATCCTGGGAAATATTGACAAAGATATTGAATTATTCCGCTCAGCCGAGCGCTTGGAATTCCATGAAGAGCTTGTCACAACGATGTTGCCCAATTTGCCACACCTCAACTATGTTTACGTACCCAAGGCCCTGGGAGACAGACCGGTGCGCTTGCTGGCGCCTTTCGTCCCAAAGATTCGCATAACAGAGGTAGAATGGTCGATTGTTGAGTCGATGCACAATGGCTGGGTGTTCAACCTGTGACGGACGGGGATTTTCAAAGAGCATTTGACGACGTTGCCTTGCCCGTAACAAGTTTTACGCGCGGGAAAAAGTTTTTGCGCACATTTGCGGTTTTGACTCTCTGCGGTTTGGCGTGGATGCCGATCGGTTCTTCCGGGATAGTTTATGCGGACCCTAACAACCTGTTTGAAAAACCAGCCCCTGGGACTGCAGACCCTAACGACCTGTTCGAACAGCCGACCGCTCCGTCGCCGGCTCAGCAGGAGGCTCGCCAAGCCACTAGGCAGGCGGCAAGGCAATCGCGCGATCAGGCTGATGCGGAATTGTACGAACAAATGGAGCGCGTTTCTCGCTGGATGGATCAATACGCAACCTGGAATCAGAAATTTCCTGACCCTGGCGACGAGACTAACTATGCGCGTCAGGAGATGAATTTACTGGTGCCGAACAATCCATATTCAGGCGACAAATTACAGTTGATGGCTGGACTGGACGCAACGCCGGAATACGCGGACCCCTCGAATTCACCGGGATCTTCCGATACGCCACCGGGGATGCAGGGTGCCACCTTGCAGGAATCGACTTCTGCTCAATCAGTGAATGAAAATGATGATTCAGGGTCCATCGATACGGATACTTCTGCAAATCTAAATCGCATTTGGCTGACTACCGATCCGTCTCTCAATGAAAATATGGCCCAGGAATATCTTACGCGTCCGCCCGAAGACTGGAGCGGACAGCCGGGTTCGATAAACATCGTCAGCAACAACCAGAACTTAATTGTGATCTGGGGAGCCGGAGCAAATGGCAAACCAATCAAATTTCCCGGCTCGAATAAAACGCGATTGATCATCGGTCGCTATAAATTGCTTTATGGTCAGTCGTCTTATTAGCAATTTGATATTGCTGCGCAATGCGCTTGTTTTGCCGTGTCTTGTCTTTATTGTGCTGTCCGGTGTTCTTGCATTTGCTAAAACGCCTGTAAATGAAAATGGCGAAATTCAATCCATAAATGACGCATTTCGCACCGCGAAATTTTGGAATGGTGCCGATGGCGCGATGACGATTGATTTATCTTCAGGAAAAACATTATGGCTGTTCGGTGATACATGGGTGACCGATCCAAAGTCTGCTGGAACCCCCCAAAACCGACGTATGATCAATAATTCCGTCGCACTGCAGGATGGGGAGAATTGGAGTTTTTGGTTCGGCGGAAATGCAAGCCAGCCAAAAAGTTTATTTGTGCCGCAAGAAAAAGAAACCTGGTTTTGGCCCGGCTGTGGTATTGAATATGATGGCAAGTTATTTTTGATTCTCAAAAAGATAATTAAGAAGGCAAATCCAAATCCGATGTTCCAGTTTGATTGGACAGGCGAGGATCTGGTCACGGTAAAGAATCCTCTAGAGTCGCCAAACAAGTGGATTTATAGTGATGCACCACTTTCGAGTTATTTGCATCAAGTTCAATTCGGACTGGCATGCATGCGAGACGACAAATATATTTATTCGCTGTGCTACTACGATAAAAATCCAGGATATTTGAAGGAAACCTTGATCGCTCGAGTAGAGCTGGATGAATTGCCGCGGGCGAAGCGCAAACATTGGCAATTCTGGTGCAAAGGAAAAACGGGCAATGATGGCAGTTGGCAGCAGGATTTTACCAAGGCCGAAAATATCATTCCTAACTGCGGACCCGAGGCCAGTCTCTTCTTTCACAAAGGGTTTGGCTGCTATGTCGCCGTTTACCAGTCGCCGTTTTCACCTACAGTCATCATGAGAGTTTCGCGCCAGATCGAAGGACCCTGGAGCAAAGAGTGCGCTCTCTATAAGATTCCCGAAATCAAGCTGGCTGACGGAGAAAGGAAGGCTCTGGTTTATGCAGCCAAAGCCCATGTCAGTTTCTCGAAAGGCAATCAAATCGGTTTTACATACTGCGCCAACCCAGGCGGATTGAGCGATCACGCAGTCAATCGTGACATCTATTTTCCGCGGGCGCGCTTCGTCAATGTCACGCAAGCTCGAATCAACGAACTTCTCGAAACCGCCGCAAGTGCCAAGCCTGAGCGTTAATCAATGCTTTCCAGGCAAGCAGGTGCTAGACTGTTTCGCAGTTTTTGATGATTTTGGCTCCGTCTGAGGTTCTGATGAAGAGACTTTTCCTAATCGCTCTGCTCTCAATGGTTTGCGGCAGCGGACACAATCCCGCTCTTGGGCAGGAAGCAGCAAAAGACACCAGTATCCAGAAGGACGAGAACGGGAGCAAAGAAACCGTCTCATCGGCGCCCAGCGCTGCTTCCAAGGAGAGCACTGCTTCCAAGGCGAGTGCCACGGACAAGGAGTCTCCGGCAACCAAGGATGCAAACGCTGCGCCGAAACCGTCGAATGGTTCGCAAAATCTGATTATCGAGGAAGAGCCGCTCGCATCCGTTGTGCAGGACAATGCCGCCATCGAAAAGAAGATACCGCTTTTGGATCAGTTGATTGCTCGCGATGGCAAGGACGACAAACTCTACGCGGAGCGCGGCGAATGCTACGCCAGGCTGGGAAAAGACGAGAATGCCGTCAACGATTTTACGAAAGCAATCGCTATAAATCCCCATTTCCAGGAATTCTACAGGCTTAGAGGCTTGTCTCTCGCCAAACTCAATCGCATCAAAGATGCGGTCGCCGACTACACTCAAGCTCTGCAACTTGGTCCGCCTTCATACGAGCTGTACGTCCGTAGAGCCGCAGGCAAAGGATTGCTTGGTGACCACCAGTCTGCCATCGATGATGCCAAAGAGGCGCTCAAGCTGAAGCCAGACAGCGTAGAAGGGCTGGTTGTACTCGCCAATCACGAGGCCGTCCTGGGCAAAATGCAGGACGCCTTGACCAATTTGAACAAGGTTTTGGAACTCGACATGAAGAAAGGCGACGCCTACTTGCTGCGCGGCTTCGTCAACAAGGCATTAGGCAACCTGAAAGCCAGCGAGGCGGACCTGAAGATGGCTGCCGACCTGGGAGTGAAAGTGCCGGACACGGCAACGAAGTAAATTGCGTTTGGTTTTTTCAGCCAGATTTTGAATTACTCAAGATTCTCAGTGCTTCTGAGGTTCTAAGCTGACGAATTTCGGGGCGATTTTAATCCAGGCTTTGCCTATGATGCGGTCTTGGTCGAGAAATCCCCAGACGTGGCTGTCTTCGCTGTTGTTTCTATTGTCACCCATGACAAACAGTTCTCCGGATGGAACCACAATCGGTTTTGACGCTTGCCTTTTGTCAGGGAATGGTTTGAAAACATTTCCTTTTGCATCGCGTCCACCCATATCTCCAAGCACCTTCAAATCGTAATTCGGTGCCACATTCACAACTTCCTGTTGCCCGTTGTCGTACTGTTTGACGAAATCTTGCAAATAGGCTTTTTCGTTAAGAAGCGCGTCATTAATGAACACACCTTCGCCTTTCTTGATCTCGATCTTCTCGCCGGGAAGGCCGACAACGCGCTTGATGAAAGCTGGATCGTATGGAACAAACGGCAGCCCTGTGACGCGCCCCAGGATTGAGAGAGGCTCATTGGTCAGGTCTTTGCCGCCAAGTTCGATCGGCGGAGGGTAGAAAAGCAAGATTTCTCCACGCTCTATCGGTCGGCCTAGATGTCTTGAGACTTTCTCAACAAGAAAACGATCACCAATTGCAAGTGTTGGCTCCATCGAAGAGCTCGGGACGTAGCGAGCCTCAATAAACCAGCGCATGACGATCAGCGTTATGAAAAGGCAGACGAAGGAAACGACTATTTGTTTGAAATATTTTGCCAGAGCGCCGAGCATGAGACTACCTTGTAGCAACCAATACATTCTTCCATGAACGTGGGATCTAATATCCCGCAAAAGAGTGTGGAATTGAACAGGGACAGCAAACGTCGTCCTGGCTTATATTTGGGTCACTCCCCACATTAAATGGTTCGTTACGCTGGAACACCAAAACCAACCCCAGAGTCAGCAGATAAAGTGACAGATGTTAGACTGTGGCAGTGTTCCTAGTGGGTGGTACCGATAATTTCCGGAGGTGTCGATGAAGGCACTCGCTCTTGCAGCCGCGCTCTCGGTGATTTTGTCTCTCGCGGCTAGTGCTCAGGATTCTCAACCGTCACTTAAATCCAACGGCATCAAGAAGCTGCCGGCAGAAGCGTCTGCGACTATCGATGTGGACGCGATTCAGGAGAAGATTGACGCTTATTCGAAAGCAATTCAAAACGATCCCAGAAACGATTCATATTATGGGGCTCGTGGCCAGAACTACTCATGGCTAAAGCAATATGACAAAGCCATTGCTGATCTGACAAAAGCGATTGAGATAAATCCCAATAAGCAGGCATACTTTAACGCTCGAGGCAAATACTACTCCGAATTGAATAAGGAGCAAGAAGCAATAAAGGACTTTTCGGCGGCAATCCAACTTGGACCACCAAGGTCCGATGTTTTTGAGAATCGAGGACGTTCAAAAGCACTGAGTAACGATCACGTGGGAGCAGAGATGGATGCAAGAGAAGCTGTCCGTCTAAAACCTGACGATGTAACTTCATTGGTTCTTTTGGGAAATCAGCAGCAGATTAACGGAAACCTGAAGGCATCCGTTGAAAGCTACACGTCTGCCATTCGATTAAGTCCTGATGATGGAGAGATCTACCAGTTACGTGGAAATTCCTACAGGGCGATGGGAGATAAAGAGTTGGCCGAGCGCGATCATAAGCAGGCTAGGGAACTTGGTTACAAGCCATAAGCTCTCTTTCGATCGGATAGTGCATTGACTCTCTGGGGAATAGCAAGAATACTAGTGTTTCATTATTTCATATGAACAATAATGGCCAGAACGGCTTAGACAATCAAGAAAATCAAGCCGGCTCAGATAAACCAGAGCAGAAGCGCTTCAATGGTGGGCAAGGAGACTCTGGTATTCAGAGCGGTAATCCGCTGAATTTGGATGAATTCAAGCAAAACACTCGTTCCACCAAATCATTAAGAACCGGAAATGAGGATTTTCAGGTAACACTGCCAACTGAAGCCCAGAATCTAGAGAAAGGAACAAAGGCAGGTGCAGTTCTAGAAGGCAGTGCGTCGGCAGCTCCTAATAAAGAAACCTTATTGAGGGCTCCAGAAAAGCCGGTAGTCGTCGAAGATAAAGGCAGAACTTCGCGCAGCTCAGATGCTCCGTCTACGACCTCGAGATCTCCCCAAGATGTGAGAACTCCCCAGGATACTAACCCTCAAGTGATAGCCAATAAGCAGGCTGGAGAAGTGCCAATTAAGGGCAGTCCGGTAGGTCCAGTTCCTAGCGCCGATGGCGCGATATTGCTTGCGAAAAATGCTGAAACGGAGCATAAAGAACCAGCACCGGTAGTTAAAACATCAGGTGAGCCGGCAATAGTGAACAAAGGTATCGTTGCACCGGCGCAAGATGTGCAAAGTGGCCCTATAGCTCAGAACAAAGGCGTTCAACCGAATGTAAGCGCCGTGCAAACAGCGGCGAAGGAGGGAGTGGCTCCTAAGATAGAGGCTCCAACTCCGAAGATTGAAACTCCAACTCCGAAGATTGAAACTCCTGCTCCCAAGATCGAGTCGCCCGCTGGTGTAAGTAATGCAGACCATGGAAGGGCTGCGCCTTTGGCGAGCATACCTGTTTCAGGTCAGTCGAAATCAGATGGGTCGACTGTTCCAGAGCAAAAGCAAGCCACTCAAGTAATCAAATCCGGCAGCGGCGACTTGTCCGTTTCTGCCCAGCCAGTTCCAAGCAAAGATGCTTTGTCTCCAGGCAAGGATGTTTCGCTTCAGGGAAAGAGCGATTACATAAACACTCAGGGTTTGCCCGGTTCAAATCAGTCCGTCCAAGGCGGTGCCAACAGAACTGATTCAGTTAGAACATCTGACGTGAAAGGCGAACCAGGAAAAGGTTCAGAGCCTGTACCCATGAAGGATACAAAGGTTTCTTCTGGGCTTGTCGATGACTTGGGGCACAAGGCGGAGAGTGGTTCGCGAGTTGAGCCTTCGGCAATGCAGCAGTCTGGTATAAAGCAAGATTCCGGAGTTTCCACACAAAAGGCTGATCAGATAATCAAGGGAATTGAAGCGCGCGTAAATGAAGGCGTGAAGCCGCCAACCAGTCAAGATGGACACGGTCCAAGTTCTTCTGAGGCTGCGACTGCAGGTGGTAAACAGACCCACACTACCGATAGTGGCGCGTCCAGCAATCATCAACCCGCCATTGAAGGTGGTGGCAAAGGACAGAGCACCGTGGATGGTGCAAGCGGAAAACACACCGGTACCGCAGACAGTGCAAATGTTGGCGGGAAACAGCCAAGCTCCGGCGATACCTCGAATGTCGGTGGGAAGCAGGCAAATGCCTCTGACGCTGCAAGCTCGGGCGGAAAACAAACAACGCACGATGCTGGCGACAAAGGTTCTGGCGGTGGCGGCAGCACAATTACAGGTGAGTCCACAAAGAGAATCGATGCCGGCATGTCTGGCGGCGGTAAGGCTGAGGGACAGTCCGGCAGCGGCGGAATGGGTGGAGGAAGCTCCGCACCGGTGGATCGGGCCCCTCACTCGCCGTTTAATGTGGAAGATGGCCATTCAACAAAGGGTGCCATTGGCGAAGGAAAAGGCGAAGCCGCGACATCTAAAGGGGACTCAGTTGTTGGAAAAGGCGACTCCGCTGCAGGCAGAGGAGATGCAGCCACGGGCGGGAAAGGCGGCGCAGGTACAGGACCGCGATTCGACACAGGCGAAGTTCGAGGCAACGAACCGGGGGCAAGGTTTGACACGCCTGAGTTGAGAGGCGGTAAGTCGGGCGGACAATCCACCGGCTCCGGTGGAGATGTTGGCGGGGTGAAGGGAACTGACCTTGGCACAGGGAAAGGTGTCGACGGCGTTGGAAGCAAGGGCGGCTCAGGCGGCGGCAGTGGTTTTGGCGGCTCGGGCGAAGCAAGCATTCTCGGCGACAAGCGCCAACCCCCAGTAATTCCAGACGGAATCATCAATCAGACGGGCAAAACCGGGAAAGTCGGAGATGTCGTGCCCGGAATCGTCGGCGCGCATGGCGACGACGGAATTCCTTTTATATTGCCGGGAGCACTAGCAGGAAAGGAAGGAGGTCGGCGTCAAAACGACCAAATCTTTGGAGGCAATACGAAGGCCGGCGAGGTTCCTTCGGGTAAGTCTCCTTCCGGAAAGTCCGACAGCATTGGTCCTGGGGTTGCCGGTCAGAAGTCCGATGTAGGAACGGCAGGTGTCATTCCAGGGCAAAAGGCAGATGCCGGAGCGGCAGGAAATATCGCAGGTCAAAAAGGCGACACGGTTGTAAGTGCAGGCAGCTCTGCATTGGGTCAAAAGCCCGAGGACCAGTCGAAGGATCCGAGGGACAAGGGACAAAAATCAGATGTCGGAATTCCGATTTCGATGCCTGGTCAGATTGTTTCCGGTGCGGCGGATGTTGGCGGAGTGCTCAGAAATTTTGCCCAGAACGTTTTGTCTGACGGCAAATCGGATGGCAAATCGACAGGAAAAGCTGGCGAAATCATTGGCGATCCAAAAGATGTGACTAAGCAAACCAACGCCAATGACGTAGCCGGAAAGAACCAACCAGCTGGGCGTCAGGACTTTGCAGGACCCGGCCAGAAAACCAGAATTCTCGACGACCAACCGGCACTCAAAACTGACACCGCAGGCGCGAAGTTACCCGGCGACGCAAAACTTTCCGGTGATTCAAAACTTTCTGGTGATCAGATTATCGCTGGTAAAGGTGTGTCTTCAAGTTCATCGAGTTCTTCGTCGGATAGAAAACTTTCAACCGCAGCCGATGGGTCTTCCAGTGGAATGTTGGAAGGTGGCGAGTCCGTCGAAGCTGGCGAAGAAGGCATTCCTGTCGAAGACTTTCAATTGCCACCAATCGACCTGCTAGGCGAAGCGGAAGAGATCGCCGAAGTGGAAGAGGAAGTCGAAAAGACAGTCGAAGCCAGTATGGAAGATGCAATGCATTACGAACTGGCGATGGGGTTGCAGCTCTACACCACAGTCGCCGAGGCTCAATACGGCGCCTATCACTATTACACGAAGGAAGGCGACACCGTTGAAATCGTCGCCCGCGACATTGTTGGAGATGTGCGATGCGCTCCTCTCGTTTTCTCGCTCAACAAAGAACATATTGTTGCCAGCACCGAATATGGTGTACACCCGTTCAAAGTCGGCGTGATGATACAATTACCGACGCCCCGCGACTTAAAGGAATTTTTCGGTAGCCAGAGCTGAACCCTGGCATAGATTTATAGCTGACTCCTATTGAAGAATCAGGGCAGCTGTGGGTTTGACTAATACCGAACGACAAAAATGGCTAACACAACAGCTCAGCCAAATATTCGTTTTGCAAAGCCGTCCGATGCTGAGGAGTTGGTTGAGCTAATTGCCGAACATGCGAAATTCGAAAAAGAAGCCTATGACCCAAGCGGAAAGCTCGAAAAGATTCGCGAATGTCTCTCCGCAGAACCGCCGCCGTTTTCTTGTTTGGTTGTGGAAACCGAAGAAGGTATACAGGGTTATTGCACGTTCTTGAGCCAGTACGACAGTTGGTATGGCGAGCCGCACATGAGTGTCGACGCGCTTTTCTTGCGCGAGCAATTGCGCGGCGCTTCTATCGGCAAAACATTGATGGAAAAAGTCAAGGAAGAAGCAATACGCCTTGGATATACTTCGATGCGTTTGATGACGCCATCTGACAACACCGGTGCAATTAAGTTCTATGAAAAGCTGGGCGGGCAGCCTGCCGCCAAGCTGTGGTTCTGGTTTCAGCTTTAGGCGAGATGCGTAGCCTCTAAAAAACTGCTATAAAAGTTGCGGAATACTTGGAGGTCAAGATGAAAGCTGCCTCGTTTTTTACAGCGCTCGTTTGTGCAACTGTTGGCATAAGTTCGCTGACTGCGCCGTCTATTGCGCAGAAGTCAGACGCTCAGAAGCCAGGTGCGGCGAAAAACGGTGCAGCCAAAAACGTCGCAGTGAAAGCTCCCAGCGGCGATTTGACTGAGATTGCAAAGTCTAACAACCAGTGGACCGGCTTAGCGGTTTCCAAAAATAATCGAATTTTTGTGTGTTTTCCACGCTGGTCGAATGCTGTGCCGATGTCGGCTGGTGAGTTGATGAAGGACGGCTCGGTCGCGGCGTTTCCAGACAAGAAGTGGAACGAGTGGATACAGGGCGCGAAAGTCACGGGCGATGAGTTTGTCTGTGTGCAGTCTGTCTATATCGACACCAATGGCACTCTCTGGATTCTTGATCCGGCAGCGCCGAGATTTCAGGGACCGATTACCAAAGGTCCCAAGCTGGTCAAGATCAATCTGAGCAACAACCGCGTCGAAAAAAACTACCCACTCGAAACCGTTGCTCCCAAAGACAGTTATCTCAATGACGTTCGCGTCGACGTGAAGCGTCAGGTTGCATACATGACCGACTCCGGCTTGGGTGCAATTGTGGTGCTCGATTTGCGCACAGGAAACGCTCGTCGCGTGTTGGACACGAGCCCATCAACAAAGGCGGAAAGCATAAGGATAAACATTGACGGTAAGCGCTGGGGTGTGCAGCCGGATGGTTCTGTGCGCAATGTTCATTCGGATGGAATTGCGTTGGATAAAAACGGCGACTATTTGTACTATCAAGCGCTCACTGGAAAGACGCTCTATCGCATAGCCACCAAGGATTTGCTTAATGCGAAAGTGGCAGCGAAAGAACTGAACAAAAAGGTCGAACAGGTAGCAACGACTTGTGTTGCAGATGGTATTGAGTTCGGTGCCGATGGACTGCTGTATCTAACTTCGATCGAAGACAACGCAATCAAGCGCATGAACGTTTCCGCTGCGGACAAAAAGCTGGAAACAGTAATTCAAGATAAGCAGCTGATATGGCCGGATTCGCTCTCCATCAGGGGTGACGGGTTTATCTTCGTCAGTTGCTCGCAGATCAATCTGGGGCCAAAACCTGCCACACCCTACAGGGTCTTCAGGTTCAAACCCAAAAATTGATTGCAAGCTAGTTAAGCCGCAGTCTTTTTCGAAAGCAAACTTGCAATACGCATTAGCCCCGAAGGCTATTTCGTAATGTTATTGGTAGATGCCGTCGCCTTTGCTTCAGCCAACTTCTTCACTTCAACGAGTCGGTCTTTCACTTCTTTGATGGTCTGCGTGTTCGTAATCTGGCGCAGGAAAGGTATGGGCAAATCCAGCATTACAAATGACTTAAGCGATACATCAGTTGCCTTTTCTTCCGGCAGATCCTTTAATTCCCACTTTCCTTCAAAAGCTTTGAATTTGTCGGAGCTGACCATCTTGTACTCAACTTCTTTGTCGCACGTATACTTTTCGACGTAGGTGCAGGTCGCAGATCCAACGATCGGCAATTTGGTAAAACGCTCTTCAAGAGTGGCTTCGCGTTCAGTCGATTTTAGTTCTTTGACGTTTGAATCCGGCTCGTTTCGCAGTGCGCGAATGCATTCATAAACAACGCGCGGTTCGGCTTTTACTTTGATATGTTCGGAAACTCCTGGAAACTTGCTGCCCTTCGAGAATGCCAGCGGCGGAGCCGCGAGCGAAACCGTTATGACGGCACCAAGTGTCAAAGATGTGAGGAATCCCTTGTGCATGTAAAGCGCTCCTGAGGCAAGCGAGAGGGCGAAGTGTACAACGTCATTTCAGTGCTTGCCAGGTGGAATTTTTGAACTCTGTCGCTTGGCATCTGGTGAAAATGCAAAGAGATGCCGCCAGAAGTTAAGCCGTTAACGCTTAAACTTCCAAGCTTAAAAATCGCTAGGTCAAACAATGTCAAGGGGTTGGTCGGATCTCGGCGGCCTTTTGTTCCGCCAGTTCAGCGCTTTCTTTCTCGCCCAGAACCCGCAAAAGCCTAGCCGTGATCAAATAGGCATCCGCCACCTGTGGGCTTTTCGTGCCGAATTGCTTTTCTTTGAGCAATACCACCTTGTCGTAAAACTCAAGTACCTGCGGGGTTCCGGGACCAAAGCTGTTGTGAGTCATGGCGAAATCAATATCAAGCAGCGCAGTTGGGTCGCCCGTCTGAAGCTGTTTCGTCCACAACTTGATTAGTTTTTCGCGTACATCCTTCGCCCCGGCGTGGTTTGCTTCCCCGTCGTAGATTTCCGCCAGGTGTATGTAGCACGAAGCCAGCTTTGCATCGTCCCGGCTGTCCGGGTATTCGAGCAATTTGATTGCTCGCTCGAGGTTCACCTTGGCGTCGGCGCTGTTGCCCTGCTGCTTGTGTATAAGCGCGGAGCTGACCAAACCCTCAATTTCCGTTTTGTATGACTTCTTTCCGCCGCTCATCGCCTTAAGCGCAATGAGTGTGGCGACAACTGCCACAAGTGCGATGACCAGATGTGTCGTGTCAGGCATTTACAAAGTCTCGGCTGTGCTAGTCTGCATATTTTACAATTAAGCAACCTGAGAAGTAGCTAGTTGTAGTGAGAAACAGCAGGATTAGTCCATGAGCCAGCACACGGTTACAAGCGATTGCCTCAACGTGCACGAGTATGAAGCTCGTGCCAAGACTTCGCTTGCCGAAATGGCATACGACTATTATGCGGGCGGTTCGTGGGACGAGATTACGCTGCGCGAAAATTGCTCCGCCTTTGAACGTCTGGCAATAATGCCGCACATGCTTGTCGATCTCACTGAGTTGGACATGAGCACTGAAATTCTCGGCGAGAAAATTTCGATGCCGATCATTATCGCGCCGACAGCGTTTCACGGACTGGCGACGCCGGAAGGCGAGACCGCAACAGCGCGAGCGGCGCAGCGCACCGGAACGATCATGACTTTGAGCACGCTTGCGAATTTTTCAATTGAAGAAGTGCAAGCGGCGGCGACGGGTCCAAAGTGGTTTCAACTCTATGTGTACAAAGACAGGGAAGTGACCAGAGACCTGGTCCAGCGTGCCGAAGCCAGCGGCTATAAGGCGCTTGTATTGACGGTTGATTCGCCTATTCTGGGGCGGCGCGAAAAGGATGTGCGAAACCGTTTTAAACTGCCGGACAATTTTAGATTGGGGCATTTCGAAGGCGGCAAACTTGCCAATCTTCCGGCCGATGTAGCGGATTCCGGCTTGGCTCACTACATCTCCAGCTTGTACGATGTTTCACTCAGTTGGAAACATGTTGAATGGTTACGCCAAATAACCAAATTGCCGATCTTGCTAAAGGGCATACTTCGCGCAGATGATGCGGTTTTGGGCGTAAAGAGCGGTGTGGCAGGAATTATCGTTTCCAATCACGGCGGCCGCCAATTGGACTCCGCTCCATCAGCAATAAGTGTTTTGTCAGAGATTGTTGAAGCAGTCGATGATCGAGTCCCTGTCCTTTTGGACAGTGGCATTCGCAGAGGTACGGATATTTTTAAAGCCATTGCATTTGGTGCACAGGCAGTCTTAACTGGTAGACCTGTTTTATGGGGACTTGCTGCCGGCGGTGAAGACGGTGCTGTCGATGTCCTGGAATTGCTGCGCAGCGAATTCAGGCTAACTATGCAGCTTTCCGGCTGCCCAACCTTGAGTGCTATAACACCGGATATGGTGCGGCAGAAAGCACCATTCTGGAAGTAATTGTAGCCGGTGCGTTGCACGCGCCAAAACTAGAAACCAGAATACAATGATGAAAAAAATGATTCATCAAAGGCAGTAATAAATGGTTCGAATCGTTTCTCTCATCGCAAGCTCCACTGAAATCGTCCACGCACTGGGCTTTGGCGACCAGATGGTGGGACGTTCTCACGAATGCGATTTCCCAACGCAAGTGACGGAGTTGCCTGTTTGTACTGGACCAAAGTTCAGAACCGACGGAACCAGCTATGAAATCGATCAGCGCGTGAAAGCGATTTTGCAGGAATCGCTCAGCGTATATCGAGTCGACGCCGAAAAGCTCAATGAGCTGAAGCCCACGCACATTATCACTCAGGCTCAATGCGAAGTTTGCGCCGTCAGTTTGAAGGATGTTGAGGAAGCGGCCTGCCAAATCATCAGCTCCAAACCTCAAATAATTTCCCTACAGCCTGATTCGCTGGCCGACATATTTGATGATGTCCGCCGCATCGCCAAAGGTTTGGGTGTTGTTCCGGTCGGAGAAATGATGGTCGACCAGCTAAAAGGACGTATGGAAGCGGTATCGGAGAAGGCACGCGCGCTGGCAAACAAACCTCGGATCGCGCTCGTCGAATGGATAGAACCCATGATGGCCGGCGGCAACTGGATGCCCGAATTAATTGAGATGGCGGGCGGAATAAACCTCTTTGGCGAGGCCGGAAAGCATTCACCTTGGATGAATTGGGAGGATCTTGTCGCTTCAGATCCGGATATCATAGTCGTTTCGCCTTGCGGCTTTGACATAAAGCGAACGCTTGAAGAAATGCATCTGATTTCGAACCGCAAAGAATATGCCGGTCTGAAAGCAGTTAAGGCTGGAAAGGTCTTTGTCGCCGACGGCAATCAATATTTCAATCGCCCCGGCCCCCGCGTTCTTGAATCACTGGAAATGCTGGCCGAGATGCTGCATCCAGAGGAATTCAAATTCGCACACGAAGGCGTCGGCTGGATTCGTTATACTCGCTGAATCGCTAGTGCTTCTTCGTTGAAAATCGAGAACTGAGTTTTTTCGCAGTGGGAATATCCAGCTGAGTAATCTCTCTAACCAACTGCGTCGGCGTAATTTTGCTTATGATCGGTTGAGCCGCGCGGATTCGTTTTATCGAATCTTGATCGTTTTTGAGAATTTCGTCGACCATTGAAAATGCTTCAAAGTACCTGTGCGTGGGACCGCCAAAAGCAGTTTCGGGCGTCAAGAAGGTTTTGGAAAATAGCTGCGGACATATTTTGGTCCAGCGCAACTGGTACCAACAGGCTAAGCCTTCTTCAAGCATCGTTGTCCACAGTCGGACCGGGGACAGCAAATGAAGACATTCATGAGCCAGCTGCCAGAGAATTTTCCCATTGTCGTTGCGAGCACACTGAGAGAGGCGGATGACGATTTTCATCTCATCGAGACGATATTTCATCTGCGGAACGTCGGAGCCAAAATAAACCCCGCCAAAACTATAGGGCGAGGGATCGATGCGCGTTCCAAAAAGGCTCTCCGCATCATCGAGGAGCATAGAGACAACCTCATCGACATTTCTTGAATCCAATTGATTGGCCGAAACGAATCGAGGAATGAAATCAACCGGTTCTACTTTTGGTATTTCGAAAAGGTGAAGTTGCATATGCGGTCAAGTTGTTTTTTTGAGTGATCTGTGACGTTTTGGCCGCTCTGTCCGAATCGTCTCTGCCACTTTCAAAACAGTCGCTGTTTTCATGGAATGGTCCATCACATGAGACATGCGGGCATGACAGACGGCCAACGCTAGTGCGTCCGAAGCGTCGTCCGGTCGAATGATTTCATTGAGGTTCAATAAACGAGCCACCGCATGCTGAACGACTTGCTTTTCAGCGCGCCCATATCCGGCAATCTGCAGTTTCACCTGCATCGGCGTATATTCGAAAGCGTCCAAATCCACGCTGGCAGCTACTTCCAAAATTACGCCCCGGGCTTGCGCGACGGGCACGACCGTTTTGGCGTTTTTGAAGAAGAAAATTGCTTCAACCGAAAGAATGTCGGGTTTGAATTGTTCGATTATTTCGAGCAAATCCGCCCGAATCATGTTAAGCCTTTTGCCGGCGGACATGGTTGAGGGGGTCTGAATAGTGCCTGAAGAGATATATTCGAAGACGTCACGCGGGGTGAATTGCACCACGCCATAGCCCACTGTGGCTGTGCCGGGGTCGATGCCCATAATCGTGAAAGGACGCAGTTCAGGTTCCGTCATTAAACACAGGCCAGTATAAGCAAAGTATCTCTCTGGTATATTCGTACATTTCGTACTGGAGCCAGACTAAAAGCAAGTGTAACATTGTCTCTTACGAGATGAGAGTGCAGGGTGAATGCGTGGCGCGAGGGAGTCAGTTTTGATGCAAAGCGGTCCTCTAATGATGGAGGATGCGAGTCTTGCGCCCAGGCAGGGCATGCTGGAGGCAACCGGGTTTGGTGCGAAGTTGCCGCTGGCGTTTTTGTTCGGCTGCATTTTGGGACTGTCGAGCGCTGGATTTGATCAATCCTGGTTGGCTTGGATTGGCGTTGCACCGCTGCTGGTGATTCTGCGCACTGTCAACGGCATGAAAGAAGCCGCGATTGCAGGATTGGCTTTCGGACTTGGTTATCACCTGGTGGCGACGAGCTGGTTTTTAGGGCTATTTCCCTTGCGCTGGCTGGGTGTAGAAGACTGGCTGGGTGTTCAACTCAGTGTCCTGGTTTGGATATTCGAGTCAATGCACCAGGCTCTTTTGATTGGCGGTTTTGCCTTCCTGATTTATTGCCTGCCTTTGCGCTGCGGGTTTCTGCCGCACTACAAACGCCCATTTTTCCCATATCTCTGGGCGGTGCCCTTGATCTGGATTTACTGCCACTGGGTAGTCGGCACGTCCGAGCTCTTTCTTTCCGTACCTGTCGATCAGCTCGCTTACTCTCAGAATCAGCACACGGGCTTCATTCAAATTGCGCGTATCGGCGGCAGCGCTCTTGTCGATTACATTCTCATTTTGTTCAATGCAGCGCTGGCGGAGTTGATACTGGATTTGGTGCATCTTGGACGCCGGCTCGACGGACGCATAGACAGACTCAGTAAGCGAGTTGGACCGCTGTTTGATGTATCCATTGTGGCAGCAATTATCATTGTCTGTAATCTCTGGGGTGGAAATGAGGTGGCTAGGATTGCCCAATCGAGCCGCCCGGAAGTTGCGTTTGTGGAAGATCCGCAGTCGCAGGCGGTGCCGATTGCGCTGGTTCAGGGCAACATCAGTATCGAAGAAGATAGATTGAAAACGACCTCGGCAAAAGAGATCAGCGATCGATATGCGGAGTTGTCCAATGCGCTGGGTACCGCAATTGTTGTCCTGCCCGAGGGAGTGATTAACCCCGTTCAGCTAGCGCCCGGCTATCTGGTCAGCCGCCTCAAAGAAATCACCATTCGTGAAAAGAAAGAAGTTGTAGTGGGGTCGGTTGAGTCCATTAAGAACGCGCACGTCAACGCTGCTCGCCTCATTTCTGAACTAAATCCCCCCAACAATCTCTACGTCAAGCGCCGCCTGGTGCCGATCGGCGAACTCGCTCCTCTTAAGGGAATCGAAGATACATTGCCGGCGGACATCGTGAAAAGGCTGCCTTCCCAGCAAATGCGTTTTCTCACTTCCAAGTCTACGGAACTGTTGCAAAGCATCTGGGGTCCGATGGGAGTGTCCATCTGCAGCGAGATTGTTTACCCCTGCCTGATTTCTCGGGAGGTGCGCAAAGGCGCAACAATCCTTCTCAATCTTTCCAATCTGGCCTGGTTTCACAATTCTGCCCTCAACAAGCAAGTGTTAGCCGCCGCCATTTTTCGAGCTGTTGAAAACGGACGCTATCTGGTTTTGTCCACCAACACGGGCATATCCGCGATAATCGACCCGGCCGGCGTCGTCACGGCTGTGTCTTATCCTGGCAAGCGCGGTGTTTTGCTCGGTACTGTACAATTTCTCTACAAAAAGACCCCTTTTAGTAAGATGTGGTGGCTATGAGCCAATATCGAAATATAAGTCGAAATAAGGATGCCTTTGCCAGGCTCTGCATACTGGTGGTGATCGGAGTGGCAGCACTCTTTTCACAAGGTGGTGCCGGTGACGCCGGAAAAGCAGACGCTAAAATGCCCATGGTCCGCCTCGGCAAGGACAATATCGTCAAGGTGGAAGTGGCTACCACGGAAAAAGAGATACAGCGCGGTTTGATGCAGCGTACCGGGCTGGCGCCGGATGCAGGAATGATTTTCCTCTTTCGCCCGAATCGCCCCGTCAATTTCTGGATGTACAACTGTCTGATTTCACTGGACATGATATTTGTGAAAAACGGCAAGATTGTCAAAATCTGCGAAAATGTGCCGCCTTGCAAGTCGAAAGACCCTCATGATTGCCCGGTCTATCCAGAAGGAGCCGCGATTGACGTCAGTGAGGTAGTTGAAGTAAACGCCGGATATGCCAAAGCGCATGGATTGAAAGAAGGCGATCCTGTGTCATTTGAAATTCCATAACCAAGAAAGTGTGACGTGCCCGAACGAGCAAATTTGACGGAACCGATCTACACCGAGCTGAGTGGCTCGGCAGGATACATCATTATCAATCGCCCTGAATCTCAGAATGCGATGACAAAAACAATGTGGGATTCGATTGTTCCGGCATTGAACGATCTCAAATCCCTAGGTGCCAATGTCATTGTGATAAAGGGCATGGGCACTGCCTTCTGTGCCGGTGCAGATCTCAACGAACTGGCGCAAATCGAAGGCGAGGAAGCCGCGACTGCTCAGTGGGATTCGATCAAGTATGCATTAGATGAACTCAAAGCATTCGCACTGCCTACAGTGGCAATGATCAATGGTGCTTGCATGGGCGGCGGATGTCTTCTAGCGATGGCCTGTGACCTGCGTTATGCCGCTAAGGCTGCGCGTTTTTCTATCCCAGTTGCCCGGTTGGGAATTGTTCTTGATGATGCAAATATCCTGCGTTTGATTTCTCTGGTCGGACCGGCCGTTGCTTCAGAAATGCTTTACACAGGAGTGAGCATATCCAGTGCTGAAGCCGAAATGGTGGGGCTGATCAATCGCGCCCTCGACCCGGAAGACTTGCCCTTGTATATCAATGAAATTTGCAACGCCATCGGTGAAAATGGTCCGGCAAGTATTTTTGAAACTAAATGCTCAATTGCCAGAATTCTCAGCCACGCACACCCGGAAGGCGCTCTTGCTTCCTTCGACGACCAGAGCCGCGTGGTCGAAAGCTATTTGAGCGAAGACTTTCAGGCGCGCATTCGTCAAAAACGCTCGTAGCTGTCGCGTTGCACGCGACTTTCCGTGCATGCAATGCGCGGGCTACAAAACGGCAATCGTAGCTGTCGCGTTGCACGCGACTTTCCGCGCATGCAATGCGCGGGCTACAAAACGGCAATCGTAGCTGTCGCGTTGCACGCGACTTTCCGCGCATGCAATGCGCGGGCTACAAAACGGCAATCGCAACTGGCGCGTTGCACGCGCCTCCATTGAAGAAAACTACTTTGATAAGGGAATAAAGACAAAGTCACTTCCTCTGGCAGCGACTATGTCGGACAAGCAAAAAGCAAAACCAGCGAAAGAACAGTCGCAACGCAGCGCTGATCCGGTCAATATTGAGCCGTCTGCCGACAGTTCAAATAATGCCGAGATTTTGGTTTTGCCGCAGGAGAGCGAGTCTCAATCGCCAAAAGGCTCATTAGAAACAGACATGCAAGCGGTGGAAGCTTCATTTGCCAAAGGCCTAACCGATAAAATGTCGCACGCCACAATGCCGGGAGCACGTGACCTGGCAAGCGTTGTCGGCGATCAATCCGAACCGGCAAACGGGGATTCTGTTCCCAAGAAATTGGCAGACGTTGTCGGCGATCCACATGCGACCGAAACCCATTGGTATGCCGCCTGCGAGGTTGCCGGCGATCGATGTTTAGCCGGCAAACCGAGCTTTTTGAAAGTGGCTGCCTTCCGCACCGCCGCGCTTTGCGGCGTGGTCTTCTCATTTTTCAGCATCATGGCCTGTTATGTCGCCTCTATCTTCCTTGGGTCGGACTTCAGCTCAATGGGACTGGGACTTCCCAGTGACGCATTCTTAAATGCGCTGATGGGCCTCGACTATGTGGGATTCATTGTGGCGGGCGCGGCTACGATTACCTTCTGGTCGGCTTTCTTCGGCTATTTCAAGAAGACATTCAAGTACCTCACCATAGGGCTCTTTCTGGTCGTCATGATCAAGGTAATGAGCTTCCATTTGATGATTGGTATTCCGGCGGCGACCCTCTGGGGTGTGGCCTACTTGCCGGCATTGTATTTGGCAGATTGGTTGGGCGGAGTCTGCCGAGAAGCGCTTCCACTGCATATCGGCAGCAGAAAGTTAGCGGCATCACTTCTGCCCAGCGTGATAATTCCCGGGCTGGTGATGATGGTGATTTTGTATGCAGTCTACGGACCCGGGAATACCAATGATCCAGTTAGATACCTTGATGGGAATCTCAAGTCGCTGATACTCAATTCCTTCCTTGTCTCCCTCTGCACGCTGGTTCCCGGTTTCGTTCTGGCTCGCGCCACTAAATCCAAGTCTTCTGTAGCTTCAGCTACACTTGCGGTTTTACTCCAGACACCCCTCATTTTGGGGCTTCTGCTCACTGTTGGAGCTTGCGTACTCTTAGGCCTGGCATATAAGAGCGGGCTGGATTCGCGGCCTTTCTTCGCCTTCCTGGCTGGGATGGGCACCGGCAATTGGGCACTCTATGGTGGGACAAAAGCAATCGCCATCATCGGCTCGATGCTGGTGGCGGCGGCTTCTGCCGCCGGCGGTGGGGCTCTTGGCGCCTGGTGGAACAATGCATTTGGTGTTGAACCGGACGCAAAGCCGGCACCGAGCGAATTACGTTAGCCAGAACGCTTTTTGTGAGAGGGATATGAACGCAAAGCTAAAACCATAGCCTGCGCCTGGTTTGGCGACGGCTATGGTTCGAAAACTCTGCTTTAGGCGTGGTTCTAGACTTGAACTACGCGCTTGATGTCAGGCATTTCCTCTTTGATGGCGCGTTCTACGCCCATCTTGAGGGTCATGGTTGAGCTGGGGCACATGCCGCATGCTCCGACCAGATGGACAAAGACTTCTCCGTCTTTAACGTCCACCAGTTCAATGTTTCCGCCGTCCATCATCAGCATCGGACGCAGTTTTTCGAGAATTGCTTCTACTTGCTCGTGCATGCTCAAACCTCAGATCGCTGTCTCTGTCACACCAGCTCCGTATTCTCTAGCTTATCAAAAGGACAAACTTGGAGCCGGTCGCCAAGTATAAGGGTAAGGTCCAAACGCCGAAATACGGCGCTAAATCACCAAAATTAAAGATTTGTCGCATCAATTGCTTTAAACACAATAAAACAAATCAGTATTTATTGGTCTCCGTACTATCCTCTAACCATTGCAGCCGCCGACGGCTGGGCGATTTTGCCGGGCCCGCGTGACATCTCGCGCGATCAACCGGGCTAAACGTAACGCAGCGCACACAGCGCTGCTTAGCAAAACAACCAAAACGGGTAATGTGACCGAACATGGGAGAAGAGAAAAAGATGGTAAGAGTAGCAATTAACGGATTTGGCCGCATTGGCCGCAACGCTTTACGCGCCTATCTGCACAACGCAGGCAAAGAGTTTGAAATCGTCTCCATCAACGATCCGCTGCAGGATCTGGCTACATCGGCGCACCTGCTCAAGTATGACTCCATCTTGGGCGAGCTTCCGTTCGAAGTTAATCAGCACGAAGACGGTCTTGAAGTAAACGGCAAGAAGATCAAGTTCCACAAGGAAAAGGATCCGTCTACCTGCCCGTGGGCCGCTGAGAAAATCGACATCGTGCTCGAATGCTCGGGTGTTTTCACCAAAGCAGACAAAGCCAAAGGTCACATCACCGCCGGCGCCAAGAAGGTTCTCATCTCTGCTCCTGCAACCGATGAAGACATCACTATCGTGCTCGGAGTCAACGACAAAGACTACAGCCCCGAGAAGCACAACATCATCTCGAACGCCAGCTGCACCACCAACTGCCTGGCTCCAGTAGCCAAAGTCATTGACGAGCAATTCGGCATCGAATGCGGCTTGATGACCACCATCCACAGCTACACCCTCGACCAACGCTTGCTCGACACCGCTCACTCCGACCTGCGCCGCGCCCGCGCTGCCGCCGAATCGATGATTCCTTCGTCGACCGGCGCTGCCAAAGCAATCGGTCTGGTCTTGCCGCAACTCAAAGGCAAGCTGAACGGATTCGCAATGCGCGTCCCCACTCCGAACGTCTCGGTTGTCGACCTGGTCGCCACCGTCAAAAAAGACGTCACCAAAGAAGAACTCAACAAGGCGCTCAAAGAAGCAGCCGGCAAGGGCATGAAGAACATCATGGGCGTCAGCGATGTACCGCTGGTATCGATCGACTTCAAAGGAAACAAGCTTTCCTCCATTGTTGATGCCGACCTGACCATGGTTGTTGAAAAACGAATGATCAAAGTAATTGCCTGGTACGACAACGAGTGGGGCTACAGCAACCGCTTGATCGAACTGGCAACAATGGTCGCAAGCAAGCTGGCCGTCAAGGTCTAAGCGATTTGGAAAGCCGCTCCGGTGTGTTGGGGCAATGCCAGTCATTGCCGGTCCCGTAGGGGCGATGCCATGCATCGCCAGACACCAGCCCCGGAGCGGTTCCCTATTTAAGAGTGGGCAGTGCGGTCTAACTGCACTAATAAGGCGAATCACCAGTCACCCAAATCCCCCGGGAGTGAGTATGAAACTCAGTATTGAGCAAGCCGGACCGCAGATTTTCAAGGACAAGCGAGTGCTTGTACGTGTCGACTACAACGTGCCGCAGCACGAAGACGGCAGTGTTGCGGACGATTCCCGCATTCGCGGCAGCCTGAAAACCATAGAGTATCTGCACAAGGCCGGTGCCAAAGTCATTCTTTGCTCTCACCTGGGGCGCCCGAAAGGCAAGAAGGATGAGAAATTCAGCCTGCGCCCGATTTCGAAGCGCCTTTCTCAACTGCTCAGCGACAGCATCGGCTGTGTCGCCAAATTCGTGCCTGATTGCGTCGGACCGGAAGTGGAAAAAGCAATTGCTGAGATGAAAGCAGGCGACGTGATTTTGCTTGAGAATGTCCGCTTCTATGCCGAAGAAGAGAAAAACGACGAAGAATTCTCCAAGAAATTGGCCAAACTTGCCGACATCTATGTCAGCGATGCCTTCGGCGCTGTTCACCGCGCACATGCCTCGACTGAGGGTGTGACAAAGTTTTTGAAGCCGGCTATGTCCGGTTTTCTTCTCGACCGCGAAATTAAGATGCTCACCAAGGCGCTCGATCCGACTCGCCCTGTTGCCACCATCATCGGTGGTGCAAAGGTTTCCTCAAAAATCGGCGTCTTGCAAAATCTCCTCGGACGCGTCGACACGATAATTATCGGCGGTGCCATGGCATTCACCTTCTTCAAAGCCCGCGGGCTGGAGGTTGGCAAATCTCTGGTCGAAGATGATAGGCTGGACTATTGCAAACAGTTGGAGAAAGATGCTGAAAGTGAAGGGGTAAAACTGATTTTGCCGGTTGATGTGGTTGTAGCTCCCAAGTTTCCTGCCGAGGGCGATGTTTTGCCTGCGCAACCGCATGTCGTTTCAATCGACGCCATTCCCGCCGATCAGATGGGATTGGACATCGGACCCAAGACCATCGGCTTGATTCATGACGAACTTTCGCGTTGCAAGACAATTGTGTTCAACGGACCGATGGGAGTCTTCGAGCACGGTTATGAAGCCGGCACATACAGACTCATCGATGAGCTGGTAAAACTGACGAAACAAGGCGTGGTCACGATTGTTGGTGGCGGCGACTCGGTAAATGCGGTGCGCGCTCATGGCATTCAGGAATCTCAGTTTACGCATGTTAGCACCGGTGGCGGTGCCTCTCTCGAATTTCTCGAAGGGAAGGAATTGCCTGGAATTGCTTGTCTTGACGATGCGTCAAAGGCTGTCACCCGCGAGTTTGATTCGATTCGCTGACCGGACAGCCCACAGAGACAATTGGCCAGAGCTACAATTCGCTTAAACCAGGAATAAGGAACAGCGATGCCGAAAAGAGTTGCCAAAACCGTATCAGGAATGAAGACTTCGTTTTTTGCAACTTATACTACTTTGGCTGTTTCGCTGACTATTGCTTCTTCTCTCTGGCAGATGCCCAGCGCGTTGGCGCAGTATACGGATGCGCAGGGACGACCCGTTTCGAAGGACGAGTATGACGGCGTTCAATTGATGAACGAGGCATCGCAGTATTTAAATCAAAATAAGAACGCTGAAGCTGTTTTTCGTCTGGAACGCGCTGCCCAATTGGCTCCCAATGTGGCAGACGTCCACTACAATTACGGAATTGCCCTTGCCAAAATGGGGCAGACCGATGAAGCGGTAAAACAATATCAGGATGCCACCCGGTTGAACCCTGAAATGCCGTATGCCTGGATAAACCTGGGCGCCAGCTATCAGCTTCTCGGCAAGATCGAAGAAGCAGTGCAGACCTACACTGAATTTGTTACGCGCTTTCCGGGCAACCAGGAAGCTGGCAAAATCAAAAGTCTGATCATGGGGCTAAACAAAGAACTTGGACGGCAAACAAGTTTGCCGCCCCCACGCCAAACGGCATCGCAGCCTCCTCCGCGCCAGATGCCGCAACAAACGCCGCCTCAGAATGGCGGTTTTGGAAATCCGAAAAATACACCACCTCCGGGTTTTGGTGCTCCCCAGACGGCCAAGACCGATCGCGTGCCGCAGGGCACAAGACCTCCTGCTGATCAGGCGAGCGCTGGCGGTTTTCAATCGTCCCCGTCTCAAGGCTTGAGTGAATGGCAAGGCAGCGGTGGCTCTCCATCCGGTGATTCCAGCGGTCAAGGTGGCGGTTCCTCTGTCGGACTGAGCGGTTGGCAAGGTAGTGCTGGCGTTCAGCCTGGCTTCCAACAGGGCGGTCAAGGTGGTGGGCAGCAATCTGCTCAGGGTGGCTTCCAGCAAGGAGACCAGGGCGGTTTCCAGCAACCGAATCAAGGTGGATTCCAACAATCGAATCAGGGCGGCCGCGGTCAAAGTGGATATGCACAGCAGGGGCAGCAACCGAATGACAGCAGTCGATTTGGACCTCCAGACGAACCACAGGATCAAAGCTACCAGCAGCCTCCCGCTCAGAATTATCAACAATCGCCTCAGAATTCCAGGCCACCAGCTGCGGTGCAGCGACCAGGCGGACAACCTCCGGCTGGACAACCGCCTGTGAAAAAACCTGTTCAGGTTGCATCCAACAATCCCCCTCAAAATTCATCCGGCGGACAGCCCCCGCAGGGACACCCGCAAGGGGCACCAACACATCCTTCCGCCCCGACGGGACATCCCGGCGCAACTGCCGGAAATCCATCGGCAAACACCGGTGCTGGTGGCGGCAACTCGGCTCCAAATTATCTAAACGATATCGGTGGCGCCAGGCTTGGAAAATGGCCAGCCGATCGTATGCCGCTCAAAGTTTGCATTGTTCCGGCGACGAACGTAAAAGGCTACCAGCCTGAATTTGACCAGCTTTTGGTCAAGTGCTTTCAAGACTGGGGAAACTCATCTGGCGGCAAAGTTTCATTCAAAGGTGTCAGCGATCAGAAAACCGCTGACATACTGTGCACGTGGACAAGCGATACCAGCAAATTCATGAATACAGCCGAAGCCGGTGAAACCACTGTTTATGGCTCCAAGTCAGGCATTCAACACTGCACCATTCAAATTCTTACTGTTCCTCATCCGATGTCTCCCGGTGTTCCACTCAGCCAATTTCGCTTGCGCTGGATCTGCCTCCACGAGATTGGTCATGCCCTGGGTCTGGGCGGCCACACGCGAAACCCGCAGGACATCATGTTCTTTACTGCTCCTCTTGCGGAAGTGTGGAAAGAACTTTCGCCTAGAGATTGCAATACAGTGCAGGCTTTGTACTCGCGGTAGTACCCAGCTCTTCGCTGGCATTATGGAACTTTTTCGCGTGGCTCTCGAAAGTAAATCCTGCATTCACCGTTGTCGAGCCTCCTGATGCCAGGCTTTAAGCCGTCTGTGTCAGAGCGTTCGTCAATCAGTTTACGCAAATGGGTTCCGGGAAGAATTTCTATGTCGCGATAGAGAATCAGCCAGCCGCTATTCTGGACAAGTTTATAGATACCATCCACGTTGCAGATCGGTTCGGGATTACCAGTGTAGATTATCTCGCTGTATCTCGCCGGCTCGCTGTAAATCGGTCCAAATGTGTGAATACCTACCAGAATTGTGGGCAACAGTAATGCAATGGGGCGCAAAACTGTAAATGCAGCAATTCCAACTAAGCTCATTACCCTGTCCCATCGGAATAAGAAGACAATCATTGCCAATACTGCCACTTCCAATGTTTGGTGGTGAGCACCAATAGGTAGTCCCAGCACGAGCAATAATATGAGCAGTAGGTCTTGGGTTCCTTTTGGCCTAGCTAGCCTGTAGAGCACGATCATCTCTACAAGCCAGTAAATAACCTCATAGATCATGGGGGACAGGACCCAAGAACCTACCAAATAGCCCTGGTTCTGGAATAGTCCATCAATGAGAGAGAAGGTAAAGAGATTGATCAGGATCAATCGAACCGCATTTGATTGCCTTTGAATAAAGCTGGAAAAACTTTCCAGGAAATCTTTGTTCTTGCCGGATTGCAATTCTGCAGCAGCTTCCGGCTGATCAGGGCATTCAACGCCTGAACGCGGAGAAAGCCCGGCCATTATGAGCAGCCCGAGATTGGTGATCCAGCCAAATTGCGCGAAAAAGAGAGCTGGGCTCAATTGAATGTGCGAGATGACGCAAAGGTTCAGCCCGACAGACCCGAAAGTGAAAAGACACAGTAAAACAGCGACTACGAGGAGGCATGTCAGTTTTTCTCTGTCATGCTTTTTCAAAAGAAAAATTCCTGACTGAGCAGCAAGTCCAAGTTCCATCATACGGCGACACCGCAATTAGATCTTCATGAGGGTTTGTGGTCAGATCTTCTGCTAATAGATATTGGTGTTCATGACTTTCAATTCTGTTGTGTCATTTAATCTTCTGCTCTGAAATAAGCGTTTAATGTTCACCCGGATCTGTTGAGTGGGTGTCCGGTGATGAGGCGAAATGCTGTAAAGCCTTCCACAGTCTGCATTTGCGGATAATCACCTGCCCCCTGCAACCCATTCCCGGGGTTGCCCACAGGTGGGCTTTTGGCGTCTCAGCCCCATCTGATGGGCATTTCCGGCGTGGGAGGATTACGCAGCCGGGGGGAATTCCCCCAATTGGCGTTTCAATTCCACCGGACTAAAGTGAGGGCACGAACAGCGAAGTTGCCGACACGATTTTTGAAAAGCAGGTGGGAATTATGTTTAAGAACTCATGCGACGAAGAAAAACTCTGCCAAGTCCTCAAAGCCTATGTTGAAGAATGGGGTCCGGAAAACGTGATCGTATCCGTACCGCGCCACTGGTCCGAATACTCGACCAGCTCCCTCGGCCGCGTCAGATTGGAATTCGCAACCCGCGACACTGTATCCATCCGCGTCGAGTATGATTTTGTCCGATTGAATTACGACGTTCAGCTGCAAGCCGCCTAGTCCAAAGACAGTTCCTTTCCGGTCAGGCAGAAGACTGGCAAGAACTTAGACAAGCATTTAAGACCGCCCCCCACCGGCGGTCTTTTTGTTGGTTTGGAAAACGCCACAGACAGCCGAATGATTTTCTTTTTGATTATGCGCGAATTGCTTTGATCAAAATTTTGTCGTCCGTATAGCTGATGATTTTTCCTTTGTCGAATATCGAACAAAAATATTCTTTCATTTTTGGCGAGCTGTCGATAAAAGCCTGATGAATACGTTGTTTTTCTTCGTCTGATAACGGCGATCGTTCAAGCCATCTGGTGGCATCTATGGTGTCTTTGGTGATGTTGTAATCGACAACTTTCAATCCATGATCCGATAAAAGTTTTTTCCATTCTTTCAGGGTGAAAATTCTGGTGAATGTGCAATCGCGCAGTTTGCCTATGAGAGCCAGGAAGTCAGCCAGTTCGGTGTCCTCCGGTGCAAGCCTGTCACCGATGATGACAGGCGCGTTTTCCTTCAATACTGCTGCGATTTGTTCGAGAACCAGTGGCACATTATTGAAGTGATGTGTGGCCAGCCGGCATGTGACGCCGTCAAACTTTTTGTCTTGAAATGAGAGTTGCTCAGCATCCATCACCTGCGCCGTCACGCCAGATAAATGTTTTTCCTGGGCAATTTCCTTGCACTTTTCTACGGCCTTGCTGGACGAATCAACCGCCGTTACTAGACAACCCGCCTCCGCCAGCGCCATAGCCGTATCACCATGCCCTGTGGCTAGGTCGAGAATGTGTGAGCCGCTGGCGGGCTTCAACAGCTCGACGACTTGCTGTGGTTGGAACATTTGAAAAGCACCGATGAAGTAAAAACACATTTTTACCCTGTCGGCGCGTAAAGCCTCTCCTCCAGGGCTGGGATGGACAGCGCCGCGGGCGTCGCCCGCCAGTAATTCTACAGAAAAAATCCTTGCAATTTAGAAAAGATTTGATACCATGCATTTGTATGGTATTTCAATCAAGCAAGTGGCAAGCACTTGCTTGCATGGTGATTCGTATGAAAAAGCTGCAAGCTTTCAGATTCAAGCTGAAACCAACTCCTAATCAAAAAAGGAGGTTGGCCCAATTTGCTGGATGCAGACGTTTTGTTTTTAACAAGGCGTTGGAATTG
>CAZHEZ010000026.1:0-51285 GCA_964531315.1 uncultured Candidatus Obscuribacterales bacterium
ACGAGTCCTACTCATCCGACTTCACCAACTAGCATGACGTCGCCTACGAGTCCTACTCATCCGACCTCACCAACCAGCATGACGTCTCCGACGAGTCCTACTCATCCGACTTCTCCAACTAGCATGACTTCGCCTACGAGTCCGACTCATCCGACTTCACCAACTAGCATAACGTCACCTACAAGTCCTGCACACCCGACAATATCTACGCAGCCGACTTGCTCTACGCAGCCGACTTCGCCGATGCACTCGCCCCCATCGTTACACTCGACTCCACCGGTACATCCGACTGAGTCGCCGACCTTGGCACATCCTATTGTCCAGGCTCATCCAGTCGCTCCGATACATCCAGTCGGCCCGATACATCCTGTGGGTTCGGTAACCACGGGGAGCGGCCACACTCTTGGTGCAATTCACCAATCAGCGTCGTTTGGCAATCAGGCCTTAGGTCACGTGCATCACGGATTCCCCCATATCGCCCCACTTCAGCATATGTTCAGCGGAGGACACGGATTGCAACCGGCGAATGTAGATTCAGAGTCATACCCCTCGGCTTCTCCCAGGGGAGGCTTCCACCACCACCGCGGACTGCTCTAAAGCCTTGTCCTTGGGCGAGAGATGAGGGCAACAACCTCATCTCTCGTTCAAGAGACGGAAAAAGCACCCGAAAACTTCGAGGTGACCAAATCACAAAGCTTGACCAACTTCCCGGTATCGGCAGGAACAAATGAAACTAATTCAAACCATGCAGACAACAACCTATAAACAAACATCGCGCAAAAGATACGGAGCCAATTTTTCATGAAAATCAATACTGTCCTAACAATCGCACTAAGCGTTGTTATTGCTGACTGCATGCTCCTGAATACAAAGGCATATGCGCAGGAATCCGAGAGCATTCAACCAAGCGCTCCAGCCGCATCCCTCAAGAAGGAGTCAAAGCAGAAGCGTAAAAACAGAAAGGCCGAAATGGCCGACGCCAGCGCAATGGAGAAATTCTACCCTGCACTACCTGATGAAAGCACTGACTTCCAATTAAGCCGCAAAAAAGTACCTCTCAAGGGAGCAGCCACATATGTCGAAGTGGGACCAACATTCGGAGAGGCTGTACATGTGCTCACAAAATCCGCACTTGACCGAGATCCAGGTTACAAAACGGCTGCGCTGGCAGTGGACAAATACAGGACAAAATTTCAACGAACGTTGCGATTCACCAAGGATGCCATAAATTACGCTTATCCATATAGAGGGTTCAGCATGTCGATGGAGGGCTCTCGACTGATATTGGATAAACACCAGAAGCTCAATAACCTTTGCATTGCCGAACTTACAAAACAGCGGTATTGGGATGAAATGCATCCGAAAATTACGGCAAAGATTATGCAGATTGCTATGGGTCTTGGAATGGAAAAATCTGAGCAGGCTGATACGGCGATCCAAAATGGCGTTGTAGGACTGACAGACCTTGTCGGCAAGGAAGCCGCTGAGACAACGTTGGCAGAATTAACGGAATGGAAAAACCAACTGAACATCCCTGAGGAAGTTTTTAAGCAAACTGCATGGGATGTGGACGGAACAGAGCGGATTTATCATAACACACAAAAAATTTCGGCAGACGGCGATCCGCTCGTTCATCACATCTATAAAAGCGTCAAGAAATTTGATCACGGAAAATTGGCTAATTTCACCGCCAGCATGGTTGAGGCAAACTTGGCTGCCGTAACCGTTCTCTCCGGCAGTCCGATGATATCTCTAGCAGCGGAGGGAGCTAGTACTTTATTCGTTATGAGTACTGGAGGTCCTGAGGAGAATAAGATCCTCAAAGAACTGTACTTCGGCCGTCGCCTCGAGATACGGCGCAAACGAATTGCTGAAGAAACGGAATTAGCGCTTACAAACTATGAAAAGGGATTACTTACGCACAATGGTCCGCAGCTGGCACTCAGCGAAGTAGTGTTGTCTCAGCTTGTCGGTCCCGAGAAGATTGCGGATGTACTTGAACGTGATCCGATCAACGACTTTACTGTGACTGCCCCTATCGAGCTAGCAAAAGAGGAAAACAAATGAGAATCGACAGTTTGACTCATTGCCCTGTAGCCCCCACACTCGTGGACGATTACCGCTTGTCGTTGCACAGGAAAAAGATGTCGAAGCGTTGATGGGATATTTAAATGGAGGACTTGCAAGTGAGTAATCTCGGTGGCACGGGGACCCGGGTACGCCAGCAGTTAATACTTTTATTTTTGGCCTGGCACTTTTGCGGAGTGCTGCTTTGGCTATCTCCCGATTGTTCACTCAAACAACAGCTCATTACTCCTTTTATCGGATATCTGAACTATTTTGGGATGTGGCAGGGATGGTCAGTGTTTGAGCATCCTAGAACTTATAACGAATATTTGACCGCCTTAGTCACATTCAAAGATGGCAGTAAGAAGATTTGGGAATTTCCTCGAATGGAAAAAATGGGCATCATCGAAAAGATGTTCAAGGAAGGATTCCGACGATGGGGAAACGATTGTGTAAGTGATATAAATGACTCATTTCTTTGGCCTGATGCTGCACGCTACGTTGCCAGGAATAACATACGTACCGGCAATCCTCCGGTATCTGTTTCGATCATTCGTCATTGGACCTGGATAGATCCACCGGCGACAGGAATTGGCGTGCCTCTCCGCACCGCCGATGATGGCCAGGAAGTATTGGTCACATCCGTCGTATCTTCGGAGGATCTGGAATGAAACTAACGACTTTATACCAGGGCGCTTCGCACCACTTGTTCAAAGCGGGCTCTCCCATGCCTCTGTGCCTTTTCCGTATAGCATTCGGTGTGGTGTTGCTCGAATATTGTTTCCTACTCACACCCGAACTGCTTGCATACTTCAGCGACACAAACGGAATTTTACGGCTTAAAACACTTGAACATATTTTTGCCATACCTGTCATAGACCTGATTGGCCTATTGCCTGCGGGAGACAGCTGGTTGGTGGCATTTTTTTCCTTGTTTGTCCTGGCCTGTATATGTGTGACCTTGGGGCTGTTCAGTAGACTCAGTATGGTCATGGTCTACCTTGGGCTGGTATCGTTTCTGCACCGCAATATTTATGTGCATCATGGCGGAGAACACCTTTTGACTATTGCAGCCTTCTGGATGATGTTTGCGCCGATAGGTGCCGCGCTGTCCCTGGATCGCTTGTGGTTCAAGAGAGGGTCTAATGCGCAAAACTGCAACTTGTGGGCGCTGAAAGCATACCAACTCCAGTTTGCCTTAATATACTGGCAAGCATCTTTGTCAAAATTGGCCTCTCCCAGTTGGTGGGATGGGACTGCCATGTACTACGTATTCAGGCATCTCGAATTCGCCCGATTCCCGGTACCCTTTGTTCCCGAAAATTTGTTTCTCTTGAAGTTAGCCACCTGGAGTGCAGTCTTTGCCGAATCTCTCGGATGGACGCTCATCTGGTTTAAGGAAACGCGATATGTGGTGTTGCTTGTACTGCTAGGATTGCACCTGGGCATCGATTACGCGATGAACATACCTATATTCCAGCATATAATGATTGCCAGTCTGGTTATCTTCATCCCGGGTGAAGATGCCGAAAAGTTTGTCGCCTGGCTTAAGAAGAAGAGCAAGCATAAAATCGCAGCAATGTTGACCCGACCAAAGATAAGAGAGCATCAAAATCCGGTGGAGCTGGCCGGATCGGTGCAGCGCTAAACCCGCTTATTAACTCAATGAGCTTGGTGCTACGTGCCGCTTGATCGAGCTGAATTTGAGTTGAACTCCCCGTTCCGGGGTAGTCAATCTCTAGCAGACGATCCGCTGCATCCTACTGAGTGATTCCCCTGATTACTACTCGACATGGTGAGCCACTTGTTCCTAAGAGCCGGAGAGGCAAGGCGATCAATTCGCCACCAGGACTAACCTTGCGTGAGAGTTCAGCCTGCAAGTTTTCAATTAGGTACTTGCCGTGACAGGCAAGCAGTCGATGAAATTCCAACGGGTCTGCATCTATCAGCTCAATCTGCCCACTAACGACCCATACCAGTGGTGGCAACTTGAGAAGAATATCCAATGCAGCGCCAGTAATAAACGACACGCCCAAATGATCTGACCGAACAAACAGAATTCGCTCTGCTCGGAAAGCCTCAGAGAGAGACTTTGCCTGAACAATATTCGTTTCCCGAGGCAAATCGATAAGAAAATAATGCCCAATCAGGTTTTCCACAGGAAGAGCATCAAGGCTATCGCCATCGGAGTCAAAGTGAGCTGGTGCATCGATGTGAGTGCCGGTCTGAGTCCCCAAGCAGAGCGCTGAGACGCGATAGCCTTGTTGTCCAATCGAAGACCACTCGGTGCATGAAAAGTCGGGGTCTCGATAGTTTTCCTCGGCATAGATCTCTAAAGACCCGTCCATAGGCTTCGTAAGATCCAATATGACTTCAGTCTTGTGTTCCACTGGCATCAGGTTCCTGAGAGCATTCGACTGTTAACACTGCGCAGGCTATTGCTCATCTTCCAGATCACCAACAGGCTCCAGGTCTTCTCTTTGAGCAGATTCGGTTTCATATGTGCCGGCCGGTTTTTCGAACTTGTATCCGACCCGATGCAGAGTTTTGATCAGAGAATCCTTACCTTCAGTATCAATCTTGCTTCTCAATTTTGTAATGTGCACGCGCACCGTATCTGGTGAGGCCTCGGAATAATTGGACCAGACTTTATCGAGAATGCTGTCGGCACTGAAAACCTTGCCCGGATTGCGCATGAAGAATTCCAGAAGTGCATATTCGCGCGGCATCAGTTGCAGCTCTTTTTCGCCTTTGGTAACCCTGTGGCTGACCGAATCGAGGATCAGATCACTGATACTGATCACATTGGTTTTGATCTCACGAGAACGCCGCATCAATGCGCGCAATCTGGCTGATAACTCGCGCATATGAAAGGGTTTGGTCACATAATCATCAGCGCCTGAGTCCAGACCCTCTTCTTTATTTGCTATTTCCTTCTTGCCGGTAAGCATCAAGACTACGCCCGCACCGCCATGAGCACGATAGTGCTTGCAGACTTCCAGACCGGTGATCCCGGGCACCTGCCAATCAAGGATTAAGACGTCATATTGATTAGCCGACAATCTTTCCAGGGCAGCAGGACCGCTAGTAACACGATCTACGGCATAACTTTCGCCGGTCAGCCAATCGTCGATGACACTTGCCAACCGAACGTCATCTTCAACAATTAGTACTTTTGGCATCTTGGAATGTAAATGAAAGGCTGCAAAATCCTGGATTTCCGTCTGCGGCACTGGTGTGTCCCATTTTACCGTGCAAACAGTCCTTAAGTGTTCGCTCATTCAGTTTTCCGTACTAAACCCACGCGCAGTCGACCCAATGGACATCTGGTCTTGCAGGATCTAAAGTAGTCTGGGGGTCCTTAATTTCCAACTGACAGGAAAACCGCCAGACCGATGCGGCTGAATCTGAAACAAAAAGGGCTGGTCATTGTATCGGTGCCTCTCATATTTGAAGCAGGCTTTATTCTTGGTCTATTTTTGATGCTGGAAGATGCAGAAGAGAAAGTCAATAAAGAAACCAAATCGCGACTGGTTCTTCAAGAAGTAAATAACATATCCAAAAACATAGTCGATTCAGCCAGCCACCTGGTCACCTGGAATTTCACTCACAAAAGAGCAGAACTTCAAAAGTTCGACAACACTATGCTGGGCATTGCCGACAGCATCGACAATCTCAAAGAGATGAGCGCCGATGATCCGGTTCGGCGCGAACACGCAAAGCAAGTAGAATTTCACGGCAAGGCGACGATGAGAAATTTAATCGCCCACCGCGAAAAGATGGTTGGTAATTCGGGCGAAGTTTACTCACCAAACTTTCAGGAATTCAGGCGTGACTTTAATGCTGAATTTGATCCCTTTCTCAAAGAAGCGCAAGCCTTAGCCAATGAAGAAGAGAAAGTGCAAAAGCTGGTGCCGCAGGCAATCGAGGCACGCAAGACATCGCTGCGCATTTTATTGGCGACGGGATTTGGCATGAATATAGCGATCGCAATTTTTATAGCAACACTTTTCAGCAGAGAAATTTCAGCTCGCTTAGCGGTGCTGAGTGAAAATTCTCAGCGCATGGCAATCGGAAAACCTTTGCTGGATAGAATCGACGGCAAAGATGAAGTCGCTCAGCTGGACAAGACTTTCCACCATATGGCCGATGCATTGAGAGCAGCAGAAAAAACCAAGCGCGAATTTGTGCAGATGATCAGCCATGATTTGCGAACACCGCTGACTGCAATTCTGGGCACTTTCGAATTATTGGCCAGCGGCGCTTACGGAGCGCTTACTGAGCGTGGACAGACAAGAGTTACAGATGCAGAGCAAGAATCTGAAAGGCTGATCGGTTTGATCAATGAACTTCTGGACATCGACAGGCTGGAAGCGGGAAATATGCAGTTGCTCCTCGACAATTGCACATTGCAGCCAATTCTCAGGCGGGCCAAAGATGCAATTAACGTGATTGCAGAAAATCGCAAAATCAAACTGGAAATTACCGAATTCGACCCGGTGGTCAATGTCGACGAGGACAGGGTTGTGCAAATTCTAATCAATCTTCTCGGCAATGCAGTCAAATACTCTCCTGATGCGAGGACGATTAAATTAGACGCTGAAGAAGAAGACGACGACTTTATTCGTATTGATGTAGTCGATCAGGGACCAGGGATTCCCAAGAAAGACAGAAAGCTCATTTTTGAGCGCTTCAAACAAATCGAAGATGAAGAGTACAAACGCTCAGGCAGCAGCGGGCTCGGTCTGGCCATTTGCAAATCACTTGTCGAAGCGCATGGCGGCACCATTGGAGTCGACAGTGAAATCGGCAAAGGCAGCCGTTTTTGGTTCACGATCAAAAAGGAAAAGCAAGCCTGAGAACAGGCTATTTTGCAATCGGATAACCGACAGCCTTAAGCTCATCTTTGATGTCGGATAACTTTCTGTGAGAATCAAGACGCTTGAGCAAGGCCTCAGTCATGGGCTCTTGTGCAAAAACCTTTTCTACATCGGCCACATCGACTTTACGGTTTTTGGCTTTCTGGAGCCAGAGGGCATAAGCCCTGGCGTCGACCATTAAAGGAGAGAGAAGATCGTCCGATCCATCGTGTGACTTCCATCGATTGGGGGCACGGTTTGGCCAATCGATCGGTCCGATATGCCAGGCGTTGTCGTTCGCCTTTCTCCAAATGTAAAACGTTGCGTTTTCAGGATTGAATTTGGGCTCTTGCAAAAATCCATGCAATTCCTTAGGAAAACCGGTCAGCATATTAGGATAAAGCTTCATGCCCTGCTGCTCTTTAAGCTCGAAAGGTGAGGTGACCGGATTCATGGTGGATTCGTCGTCATGTCCTTTGATCACGCAGCCGCCGGGTGAAAACCAAATGACCAGCGAGTCATTTCCTTCCCAATCTAGCTGCAGCACACGCTCGCCTTCTTTGTCTTGCCAGCACTCGGCAAACTGAACATTGGCATCCTCGTTTTTATGAAAGCTATCTTGATAAATCAAATCCAAAGTGGCCAGAGACCTGGAAACATTGATCAGTTTTGCAATATCGGGCAGACGCTCCAACTTCTGAGTGGTGGGCGGCTCTTTGACGAGCTTGCCAAAGGAAAGGCGCCCATCGTCGCTTTCCGGATCGTTCAAATAGGAGCAGCCAAACATCGCGCTCAAGGCAATCAAGGCGATTATTGTGTGAATGATGGGCTTTTTCATGGGCAGAACAGTCTAAATCAAGCTTTACCCTGCATCATCGCACAATTCGCGATTCGCGTGGCACGAGTATTTTTTGCCAGCCTGTGGGCGTTTAGCGATTTTGAATACTTTTTTAAAAGTGCCAACTAGGATTGAGGCATCGAGGGCAATGAAAGTTTCGGTTCGGTCCGATTCAATAAACAGGTCCTTCGACAAAAGCACAGATTCGCCCCTTCTTCCTCTTCACGCTGAATTTACTTAAGGCCCGCCGCCTGGAAATTTGTGCCCGTTAACTTCCCCGTTTCGGAGCTCACCTAATGCAAAGCAATTTTGAGAATTTGAGTGTTACGGAGTCCCTCAAGCCGGCCCAAACCCTGAACTTTGATGGGCTGCAAGGTTTCAGAATGCCTGAAACGGCTACTTCTGCATGGACGAATGCAAAATATGACGCCTCCATGCTGGCTTTTGACGGCGCCAACGGATTTTCGCTTTTTGACAGTACAAAGGAAACAGGCAAAGCAGGCAGTCATGGCGACAACTCTATGGACCCGCGGGGAGACAAAGACCAGAAGCCTGAAAAAGACAAAGACGATGAGCATGAGCGCGGCAAGGATGACGCCGAATGGGTGAAGAAACTGCAAGGTGCCAACGAAAACAATGCGGAATTCAAAGATTTAAAAGAATCTCTGGGAAGAGTCAAACCAAACGATTTGGCGCCGGTTATTGCCGAGCTGAAAAATTTGAAGCATGACGATGCCATGAAATTTCTCAAAGACAATTTCGACAGGCTAGCAGGCGCAGACAAAGGAATTAGCATGCAAGAGTTAGCCAATGAGTTTGAGAACAACAAAGATCCCAAACAACGAGCAGCTTGCCTGTATGCCACTCGCTACTTCGGCGATTTCGCCAAGGCTGCAAACTGGTTTACTCAGGACTGGAGCGGACCGGTAATCGACAAGGCTGACCTGGACAAGGCGCAAAAGCCAGGTCATTAAAAACAGATTTGATCCGGGGAACGGAAAGAAGACGGGCAGGGACTTAAGGGTTCCTGTCCTGTCTGACTGGAAAAGCCGTCCAGTTATGAAGGCTTCAGTCTCGTCAGGATAGTAGAATTGGGACGAGCTCAAAGGCTCTTGATAATTGGGCAGGTCGTGAAACTTTCTTTGCAACTAAAAGATAAAGCACTAATACTGGTGGCGGTGCCTCTGGTTTTTGAGTTTATCTTTGTTGCCACATTGACCGTTCTTTTGCGTCAGGCAGAGACACAGACACTTAAGGAATCGCATTCCAAGCTGATTCTTGCTGAGTCAAACAGCGTCCTGCGCAATTTCATCGATGCAGGCATGGCCCTTTACATGTATCAATTGAGCGACAGTCAGACATTTCTGGAACGCTTTCAGAACCTCTCAGAAAGCATTCCAGACAAAATTAAAACGCTCAGAGTCATGCTCAGAGACAGCCCTAACCAGTCTGCATCACTTGATCGAGTCGAGCGCGTCAGCAATGCCGGACTGAAAATACTGGGTCAGGCAAGCATGCTTATTAGTGAAGGGCAATCCGTAGCCCAGCTTTCCAATTCAAGACAAGAGCTGAATAACCTCATTCAAGAATTGATGTCGGAAATACAGCGCTTTTCCAAAGAACAAGAAAAAGCCGAGCAAGTCAATCCCGAAGCGGCGGCAAAAGCAAGAGAATTAGTGGCGCAGTGTCTTGCCGTCGGTGTCATGCTTAATGTAATTATCGCCGTTCTTCTGGCTCTCTACTTCAACAAAAGCACGACCAGGCGGCTCGGTATTCTCATGGAGAACACCGACCATCTTGCCCGCGGAGAAACGCTCAGTCCATTTGTAGACGGCGGCGATGAAATCGCTAAGCTGGATAAAGTTTTTCATCGCATGGCCGACGCATTGATTGAAGCAGCTCGTCGCAAACAAGAATTGATGGCCATGGTGGCACACGATTTGCGCACTCCGTTGACGTCGATTCGCGCTTCACTTTCACTGATGTCTATGGGCGCCATGGGCGAAATTCCCGACAAGGCAAAGCGTCAAGTTGACGGTGCTGAGCGCAATACCAAGCGTTTAATCAATTTGATTAATGACTTGCTGGATATCGAAAAAATGGAAGCAGGAAAAATGGAGATGAAATTCTCCGATTGTGTGCTGCAGGAGATTTTCGATGAAGCTGCCGACTCGGTGCGGGAATTTGCCGCAAACGCGAAAGTCGAAATTGTTGTCGACGAGACTCCAATAACCTTCGAAGGAGACCAGGAAAGAATGATTAGAGTCCTGGTCAATCTCCTGGGCAATGCAATCAAATTCTCCGCCGCCGATAGCCAGGTCAAACTTACTGCCGAAATACAAGATGACAGGCTGGAAGTGAGAGTAACCGATCAAGGACGAGGGATTCCAAAAGAGTTTAAAGACAAGATCTTCATTCGCTTTCAGCAAGTAAATCCTGAAGACAAGCAGGAAAAGCAAGGCACCGGTCTGGGCCTGGCAATTTGCAAAGCGATTGTAGAAGGACACAATGGGACGATTGGCGTAGACAGCGAAGTGGGAAAAGGCAGCAGCTTTTGGTTGCGGATTCCTATTAAACAACCGCAGCCTGCGGCCGACTAAATCGGCGGGGCATAGACCTCTCTAGTCGGCTTCGAATTTATAGCCCATATTGTGTACGGTTTTTATCAGTTGCGATTTGCCATCGGCCGAAAGCTTTTTGCGCAGATTTCTTACATGCACGTAGACTGTATGTATTGAAGATTCCGACTCGGATTTCCAGACACTATCAAGAAGCGCTTCTTGGCTGAAGATATGTCCGGGATGGCGCATGAAAAATTCAAGCAGGGCAAATTCTTTCGGCAGCATCTGTATCTCAACGCCATGAAGAAAAACCTTGTGCGCGTGCGGATCGAGAGATATACCGCCAATATCAATTGTGCCTGTGAGCATTGCTTGCGGGCGCCTCAAAAGAGCCTTGGCTCTGAGCCCTACTTCTTTTAGATCAAAAGGCTTCGTCAAATAGTCATCGGCACCGGAGTCGAAGCCTTCTGCCTTATCGGCTATATTGCTTTTGCCGGTAAGCATCAAAACGGGCGTGGAACAACCCGAACTACGCATACTTTTGAGCACTTCAGGCCCGCTCATGCCGGGCAAATTCCAGTCCAGGATAACCAGGTCATACTTGGATATGGCCAAGCGGTGAGCGGCTTCCCCGCCGTCTCCAACTGCTTCCACCGTGTGTTTTTCAAAACGCATGAATTCTTCCAGCTGCTTTTGCAGAGCCGGGTCGTCTTCGACTACGAGAACCTTCGCCATTGTTACTTGTAAATTCAGTGTTGTTGAACGCGCCTAAGTATGACAATATCACGGTTGACTGCGCTTATCGGTTGCCAGTATGTCGACCTCCGAACTGCCTTACGGCGCCATAAAAATCTTTCTTGCTCTGGTCGGCGTCGCCGGTGCCGGTTCGCTCATGATGTGGTTAGCAAAAGGAGATGATTCGACCATTCGCTCCTGGGAAATAGTAAGAGCCAATCAGCAGGATGCAGTTGCCCAGAAAAGACTCGCCGATGCCGAAATATTCGGCAGGCAGGAAGTGCGACTGTCTGAGCGTCTCGGTTCTTCAAACTATCGGGTGGCCATCAGTCATGACGATCTCGGCCAAATATTGATCGGCGAGAAAAAAGATGACGAAGCAAAAAAACATTTTGATGATGCTGAGAAAATTCTCTCAACCAACATTATTCGAGCAAAAGATGATCTAACCAGGCGCATGCTTCTGGCTGACCTTTCTTCAACCCAAAGTAATCTTGGTCGTCTGGAACTCGCACAAGGCAATAAAGACAGCGCGATAAAGCTACTTACAGAAGCCATTGCAAATCTGGAAGGATGTGTGAGAGATGCCGGCACAGGACGCCTCGATCTATTTATTGCTCATAAACAGGTCGATCTATTTTCTTCAATGGCTAGATTGAGTTTAAAACTTGGCCAAAAAGAAGAGGCGCTCAATTTCTTTAGAAAAGCCGTCAGCCTGGCCGACCAGTCCTTTTACCCCATGTTTTTGATAAAACCGCTAAAGGTGGAATTTTCCCGGCTGTTGATCCAGAATGGCAACAATGTCGAGGCTGACTCCCTTTTCAGTTTTGAGCATTGGGCTGCTTTTGCAGAGGCTGCGGAAAACTCAAAAAATGAGGGAGATTTTGCCGCCTATGCAAGAAATTTACGTACTGCTGCCGATGCTGCAAAAACCTCAAAGTCAACTATGCATCTTGCCGTCATCAGTTTAAAAAAATTGGCAAAGGTTCAAATTCATGAGAATAATCCTGGCGCCGCCAGAGAAACGTGCATCGAGGCTTTACATGTATGGAAAAATCTGGCCGGCGGTGCCGACAGTGAAGCCGACTATGTAATGGGACTCTTGACCAGGTTGGCTCAATCAAAAGACACGGCCATCGATGCTCAAACCGCCCGCTTGAAGCTGAGGCGAGATCTCTATGGCAAAACCGATTTCCATGTGGCGGAGACAGCCACCGATCTGGCTGCTTTATATTTAGAAAAAGGTGACAGCAAAACTGCATTGCTCTATGCAAATCAAGCTTTTGACATTTTCAATCAGCTGAGAATCAAGAGTCGTGGTTTGGGAATCCAGGAATTGACGCTTGGAAAAATCTTCGAACAGACGTCACTTCTTGCCAAAGCAGAGGCAATGTACAGCCGCGCACTGGCCGAGCAAATGAGACGAGACAAGAAGAATGCCGCATTAATCAGCGAGATCTGTCAGCATCTCTCCACTGTCTTTCAGCTGCAGGGCAGAGAGAATGAGAGTCGAAACGCGCAAAGAGAAGCACAGCGCTGGCGATCATACTTGCTACACTAGTTATTGAGTCTTTATTTATTGGTGTCCCGTATCAAAATATGAAATTAGTCGTGCATGCAGCCAGAGTGGCACTGATACAAGTAATACTGTTCGGTTTGGCTGGCGCTGCCCAGGCAGGCGTGACGATGTATCAGTTCGATGTTACCAGTCAACTTCTGGGTCCGCGCCAACTCTATATTTCAGACAACATCATTCGCATAGACTGTCCCAGAGATGGGTTGACGATAATTTCGAAAAAACCATTCAATCATGTTACTTGTTTCAACAACAGCTCCAAAAGAATTTGCGAGCTGACATCAAGCAATGCGGTTCGAGAGCTGCGGAACCTGGGGCTGATCATATCGGAAGCCGGCGAAGTAACACTGAGCTGGAGTAAAGTCGGTCCGGAATCAATTCAAGGCGTGCCCTGTATAGCTTACAAAGCAAAAGTTACGCATACGGAAGCCAGACCAGATAAGGCAGACGAAGTTGACTGGCGAAAGTACTGGGTGCGAACAGACATTGAGGTTCCCAAATCCGCAGGCGACATATTATCGGCCTCGGTCAATGCCCCTGCCATTGCCGGAATTCCGCAGAGAATGGAGCACTTCGGGTCAGAAACTGATTTCAATATTCCTTTTTTGTCTCGCTCCAATATCGACTCCAAGAAAAAAACTCTCAGAGTAATTATTACGAACAAGTCAATGAAGAAAATTTCCGTGCCGGAAAGATTTTTTGATATTCCGAAAAACTATAAGTCCTGCAGAGATATCAAAAAAGTCCTCTTGCACAGCGGAGGCATCGAATCTCTGCAAGATGCCGGAAAGGCGCCTGGATTTCTATTTGAAGGAAAGTAGCAGTCACTCGGATTTCTCTGTGTTCAGCTGGCTGCCTGTATCTGTCCGCAAAGTAACTGATGCTCGATAAGCTTTGATTACATCTTTGACCTGCTCAATCGTTTGCTTGCCTTTCAGCTCATCGAAATAACGAACATTTTGAGCCACAAGTTTTGCATCAAAACCCCAGTAAATCGGCATCAGTGGATTGATCCACAATTTAGAGCCGACTGTCCGCCGGGTGCGGTGATGATCGCCGTAATGGCCGTCCAGGGCGGACAGGACAGAACTCAGTATTACGCTCTCATAGCCGCGCATTTCATAAAAGACAAATTCTGTTGCTTCCTTAAACCTTTTCACTTCGGACATTTGCGCCTCCAGGGCAGTGGCGCCCAGAAAAGCATTCTTGCCCATCAGTTCAGAGAGAGTCTCCAGAGCGTGGCTGTGAGTGACATCTGTCTCCCCACCAAAACCAAGACAGATAATCAGTTTTTCTTCCACATCAAGCTGATTGACGGCGACAAGGCTGCACATATCTTCAAGTGGAGTGCCGATACGAGCTTCGTCTCCGCAGAGAATCGAGTCGACTCCTCCATCCACAAGAACGACCGTGTCGAAGCCCAATTTTTCTTTGAGAATTTGATAACTCTCGAAAAGCGCCGGCGGACCGCAGGGGCGAAAACAATAAATCGATTGACGAATATGTTTTCGATCGAACCACTTTGCCAAATAACCCTCGGGGAAAAAATATTCATTGCCAAAAGAGCCTGCTGTCACCTCAACTATGTTGGCACCGTATTTGATGCCGCTCACATCTCCATGGCGAAAAGAAAAAGACAAATTGGCCAGATGCACAGGTATACCCAGGTCCTTCAAGGCAAAATAAATCGGCAAGCCGCAAAAGACGTCGAAGCCCCCACCGGCACCGGCAATCAGAACTGATTTGGATTTCAAAATCTTGCTTACAAAGGAAGGTTGGAGCAATTTCGGTACTCTTTCAACGACTGTTATTAACCGCTCAGGGTTTCTTGTTCTTGCCTTTCGTCTTGCTTGATTTCTTCTTATTAGTCTTATTAGTCTTATTTATTCTATTCAACTTTGTTGGCTTGCTATCTCTTGCCTCTGTGCTCTTCTGAGCGGCAGCCGCTTGATGAGCCAGATCGGGGCGCTCCAGAACGATTGGTATATCGGTTTCCTGGCTGGCCCGAAGAATGTCGACTTCCGATACGAGAACAGACGGAGTAATAACATTGTACATATTGTCCACGGAGCTGAAGCCGTTGGTCGTGACATACACGTCATCATCATTGCCCGTGCTTTCGATATCTCGCCAGGTCCTCCGCGTCAGGCCAGAGAATCTGGCACCACGAACCAACTCTTCGGTTCCGTCATTGACGGATACTTTGTACAACAAAGTCGGTGCTGTCATTTCAATTTCTCTTCTGCCCTGACCCATGATCGGCAGGAAGTTACTGAAAGCGTCACTGAGGTCAAAACTCATGGCCGCCGAATTGACAATCTTGCGAGCAATCATCACGTGCGACAACCCCAGGTCTTTACCCATTTGAATCAATTGATTGCGCAATTCTTCCTGCGTTTTGGCTGTTTCCGATGTGATAAATAATTGACTGATCTTGGCTTTGCCGCTGCGAAAGTGACCATTGCTTGCTTGAATACCCTTGGAAGGAGTGCGGCCCGAGCAGAGGTCCTTAAGCATGCCGTGTTCGATCAATGAAACAGTTCTGGCTTTTACACCTTCATCATCGACTGTGTAGCCGCATTTAAGAGGCTTGCCTTTAAAAGAATCGACAAGAGGATTATCCACTATGTTGATAAACTTCGGCAGAATACGTTTTCCAAGTAAGTCTGCTTCAGATTTCTTGTTGCGGCGCTCGAAAGCGCTTTCTTGCGAGACCACTAAATGCGGTGCCAGAGTTTGGGCGAAGAATTCCGCGGCAGCTTGCTTCTCGAACAGTATCGGTCCATTATAGTCTTCGATCAAAGGGGCTTTAGACAGCTTGATGACATTTTCCGAGAGTTTTCTGGCCGCGCCCAACAAATCTTCAAGCTCGGGCATGTCCTTGTCTTTCTTGGTGGCAAAAATGGCGAAATCGGAAACGCGCATGCCGTCCGGTGCCTGAGCGGTGGCATTCATATAAAGAACAGAACAAAACTCTTGCTCCCTGTTCTTCGCTCCTTCGCTGTTTTGAAACCAGCGAATATCGTCGCGGTTTTCGTAGACGACCCGGCAATCGATGATGGCCGGATTGGAGCGGAATTCTTTCGATAGTTCGCGAACAATGGCGGCCCAGCGCTTGCCATCTATCTCCTGACTGCTCAATGGCAAAAGTGAGACAACCGGCTCAACCTTTATAAAACTATCGGGGAGATTGTCTACTTTCTTTTGATGAAGTATGGCTCGCTTTTTCTCCAGATCTTCAATAGCACGTTTATATTTGCCGTCGCACTGCAGCCAGAGTGCTCTTCTTATCGAGTCATAGTCGTCATCCAGGGCCATCACCCGGTCGCCGTAATAGGCATCGTACGGATTGGAAAAAATTGATCCGCTCGAGCCGGAATTATCGAATTTGTAGTCACCGACTCTGACATCGACATTTAGCCCCCGTCCTCTTCCTTCATCGATGCGGTCCAGCGCGCCAAAAGCGCCATATACATTGAGATATTTCGACTGGGTGCCTGAAAATGAGACGAAATAAGGGGCTGGATGTTCGCCCAGTTTAAGCTTGCCGACCGTCCGTTTGAGTTCATCGTCAAAGGCTCTGAAGATCTCGCTGTCATTATTTTTATTCCAAAGTTTGCTTTCATTCAACTGCGCGCCGGCAGGCTGAGAACCGCTCAGGATAATTGCAGAAACGGCTACAGAGAAACCGCATCTTTTGTTGGGAATTAGCATTTTCTTCTTGAAATTCATTTCTCAGTCTTTTCCAGGTGTGGTGCCGGTAAGACTGGTGGTTTATCCTGCGCTTTTTCCTCTCTTGCTACTTCAATGGTTCTGACCAGAAGACTGGGCGCACTTGCGGACACGGGAACCCAGCCGGATTCAGCACCGCAGACACCATTGAATGTGCCGACTTTGTCTGAGGCGCACATGATTGTCTCCAGAGAGGCCAGAGGAGTTCCCACCAGGTTTACACCGCGCAGTAGTTCATCGGGTCTGCCGTCAGCCCAGATGCGCTTGACCTGCAGAGGCAGCAGTGAAAATGACTGAGGCATGAATGCCTGAGTAATCGTGAAACCTCCGGCAATTTCGTCGAACATCAGGCCATATTGCTTGCCCTGCCGCCGAGTTTCGGCAATCAACATTTCCTTTAGTTTGGCCTCGCTTACTTGACGGCTGGACTCCACCATCAGATTGCCCTGTCGTGCGACAGGGCTGCTGCCTGGCTGGCACCGGCAATGCCCATTGGAGTTTTTGAAAGAGGCAATCGGAGAGCGGCCCATCAAGAAGTGTCTCAAAATGCCGTTTTCCACTACCTGTACTCTTTCCGCCGGCATGCCCTCGTCATCAAAGCGATAGTTGCCAATTAAAGGCGTATCTCCCAATTTATCAATCGTAGGATCATCGACGACGCTGATGAATTCCGGCATGATTTTCGCCCCCACCTTTTTGGTGAAGGTGCGCCCTTCTTCCTCGTCTTTTTGGCGGTGCCCTTCAACTCTGTGACCAAGCACTTCATGAAAAAATACACCAGCGGCCTTCGGCATCAGGATGGCAGGACCGACATAGGGTTCACCGGCACGCGAGTTTCTGAGCGCCACAACCGATGCGGCCAGCGCCTTTATGCGTTTGCTGAATTCTTCTTCCGAAGGCAGATTTTTGACATCAAAGGCTTCGGCAGTGTCGTATAAATTTACTTCCATTCCGTCCTGGCAAATCGCTCCGGCGCCGGTAATCATGCGGGCCAGTCTTACAGTTTGCTGCACTTTCGTGCCTTCACTATTGGTGATATATCTGGTCGTCACATCTTCATCGACAGAGACGTACGAATTGGTAATTTCAGGATAATCCTTGAAAATAGCCGACATTCGCCGCATCGGCTCGATCCAACGATTGTCGTCATCTGTCATTTTGACTGGTTCTTCAAGCGAGACAACTACTTTTCCCGGGCCGAAATCGTCGGATACATCTTCTTCGTCGACTTTTACTTCTTTGTTTGCTTTGACTTGAACATAGCTTTGCTGGGCATCCTTAAAAGCTTTGTCGGTCATGTACCAGAGTCCGCAAGCGATGGCGTCGGGATCATTGTCGATTGAAAATTCCACGGCGCCAAGCCGACTGGCTAAATCGCCGTCAAATCGATCGCTGCGGATTTTGTGCGTGCTGTCTAATTCCGGGCTGCCCACTCTGGCTTCGATATCGAGAAGCCGGCTGTGATTGCGGTTGAAGCTTGTGATCGCCCCGTAAGTAGCATTGGTGGAAAAGGAATCGGTGTCACAGACTCGGTAAGACAGGAAATATAGAGGTGCCGGTCCTTGATCCTTCAGCTTGCTGAATGAGCGCTTCAATTCGCCCGTCATGGCATCTATTACTACATTGTCTTTTTCAGCCTTTGCTTTGACACCCTTATCGTTTTTGTCATTTGACCTGTCTGTTTCTTTCTTTCTTTTCTGGGGCACGCCTTTTTGCCCCGCTTCTGAGCCTTTACCGCAAGCTGGAGGCAAGTTCGGCACGGACAGAGGTACGCAGGTCAGAACCAGAAGAAATACGCGGGATAGAAAATGCTTGTTTGAAGCTTTCAAAACAATCCGCCTTGCATGAGAATCCCAGCTTTATGACAAACCAGGTTCTTATGAAGTACCCGCTCAAACAGCATGAAAAACCCCCGGGCAAGCGGACTTCATCTTAACGTCAGTTAGGTCTTCAGCGCTTGCCTTTTTTAACAGCATGAGGTTTTGCGCCGTTTTTCTTTTTTGCAGACACCGGTTCAAAGGGCGGGTATTTCAAATCTGCGCTTGTAGCAAATGCAATTCCACTCTCTTTCATCTCTTCAATTGCCGTCTTTACGCGGCAACCAACTTTGTCTATACCGCGGCAAGCGTCTTCGAGCAAAGTCACCTTGAAGCCCAGCTTGACGCCATCGAGAGCGGTTTGCTTAACACAGTAATTGGTCGCCAAGCCGGCCACAAATATGTGTTCTACACCATTTTGCTTGAGGAATAAATCCATTTCCGTAGCCTGGCGTCCGTCACAATCCAAAAACCCACTGAAGCAATCGACGTCCGGGTCATTTCCTTTCTTGAATGTTCTGTCTATTTTTTCAGTGTTTAGATTATCGAGAAACTGTGCTCCTCTGGTATTCTCGATGCAATGCATCGGGAAAAGAGGCTGTTCGTAGCTGCCATTCTTAATTGTGTCGCCAATTTTTTTGTCCGCATGATTGATGGCAAAACTGACATGATCGGCCGGATGCCAGTCTTGTGTCGCCACAACCAGTGGAAACATGTCGAGAATTTTGTTGACGACAGGAACAATCTCTTCGGCTCTAGCCACAGGCAATTCGCCACTACTGCCGAAGCCTTTTTGCGCATCAACGATTACCAGAGCCGACTTTTCCAGAGACACCGGCAGCGGTGGCGGCAGTTTAGCTGGATTGATTGCAGGCGGCCGGTCAGCCTCATGGATTTTTATTGTCACGTCCTGCCACGCAGAAGCTTGACTTTCTGGAATTGGCTGGCTGTCCTTCTTTTTCCTTTTGCCTAAATATTTTTCTTTTCTTCTCTGCAAGTTTTCTCTTTCTTCCAAAATCAGGGCCGTCTTCATCTCATGAAGACCGATCTCCAAACCAACCGGATACTGGTGAGGGTTTAAAATCCGTTTGTATGCCGAGTGGAAATTCCGCAGCTGCTCGCGCACAAAGCCTTTCGTTTCCGTCACGGTGGGAACTTTATAGACCTGCTTGCCGCCGGCAAAAACGGGAGCAAGCAATTCCTGATAGCGGCAATCGGCAGGAATTCGCTTGCGGCGCGTCATATCCAGAGGATCGACGATTACATAATCAGGACACATATTTTCTGCGACATTGAGAATCATGTCGGCCACATAGCCGTCTTCGTCGACGAATCGGCGCACTTGCTGCAGGCCTGGATTGGAGATCTTGATGGCCTGCTCAGACAATTTGACCTTATATTGCCATGATTGATCGGCATCTTTCACGGCTGATAGCTTGTATACGCCACCGAGCGCAGGTTGATCGTAAGCCGTCACTAATTTAGTGCCGACGCCCCAGACGCTTATTTTGGCATGTTGAGCGTTCAAACTATCGATAATATGCTCGTCTAGATCATTGCTGGCGACGATTGCCGCATCTTGAAACCCGGCGGCATCCAGCATCTTTCTGGCTTCCATACTCAAATAGGCTAAATCGCCAGAATCAAGTCTGATGCCCAGGAATTGATGACCATTATTCTTCAGCCATTGGGCTGCTTCAATCGCGTTCGCCACACCGTCTATAGTGTCATAGGTATCAACGAGAAAAACGCAATTGTTGGGCATTACCTGCGCGTATGTTTTAAACGCTTCCAGCTCGTCATCGAACGACATCACCCAACTGTGGGCGTGAGTGCCGCTGACAGGAATACCGAAAAGTTTGCCGGCCAGCACATTGGAAGTCGCATCACAACCGCCGATATGGGCAGCCAGACTGGCTGTCAAACCACCATCAAAGCCCTGGGCTCTGCGCAGCCCGAATTCAAGGATACTCTTGTCACCGGCCGCTTCTCGAATGCGCGCGGCTTTGGTGGCAATCAGAGTCTGGAAATTGAAAATAGTAAGGAGAGCCGTTTCCAGAAGTTGGCATTCGATGATCGGCCCTCTCACTCTGACCAGGGGCTCATGAGCAAAAACAATCGTCCCATCCTTGACCGCATCAATGTCGACATTGAGCCTGAGATTGCTCAGGTATTGGAGAAACTTCTCTTCAAACAGTGGCTTGTCGTCGTGCCCTTTCAAGGTGGAAAGATAGTCGGTGTCACTAACATCAAAACGAAAATGATTGATGAAATCGACCATGGTGGCAAGCCCGCAAGAAACTGCATAACCACCCTTAAACGGATTCTTGCGAAAGGATAGATGATAAACAGCTTCTTTGGTGTGGCAGCCTGACTTCCAATATCCGTAAGCCATCGTCAGCTGATAAAGATCAGTCAAAAGGCTCAGAGATTCTCGATACAGTCTATAAAGTGTCACCAAAAAGATCCTCTATTTTTTGCCCTTTTTCTTGGCTTTGCTTGTTGTTTTTCCGGAATTTTCTTGTCTTGCTTGGCTTTTGCTTCGATCGCTGGCGGACGACTCTTTTGAATCAGAAAGTTTATCATCAGGATCTAAATTGAAGTCTACGTCAAAATTGATCTTGTCCGCTTGCTGGTCTTGCTCTTTAGCGTTATCGGTCTTATCGCCTTTATTCTTCTCGATCGGCTTGAATATGGCAAGAATGGTCGGTACATACAGGCCAAGACAGATCAATGTGAGGGTTCCCAGCGCATTGTTCGGGTCGAGATTCTTCGGCCAGATTGTTCTTAAAACGAACCATAAAGGCGGTATCGGTAACAACCAGAAAAGCAGCCAGATAGCCAGCGGCAATTGCGCAAATCTTTCGAATTTTTCGGGCAACTGAAATTTGGCTTTGGAGACAATCAATTCGACAGTCAATTTGCATGCCACCACGCACAGTGTGGCCAGTGCGCACAGAGTACTGTCGAGACCGCGCAAGCAGCCGACAAATGCCGCGAAAGCGGCGCCGACCAGGATAAACAAACCAAAGCGACCCAAGTAGGAAGGCGGGTCTTTTATCTTGCGTCCCTTGTATCGATCTTGATATGACATCAGGTGACTGTAGCGTGCCTTTATTTGAGGATTATTTTGCAGCCGGGCTCTTCAGCATTGCCTCGATCTTCATAGCCTCAGGTCCACGGTTTGCCATCCTGAGAAAAATGGCGTAACTGCGAAGCACCATAATATCGACAGGCGAAGTGGTGCCTCCTTCAAGAAGGGCAACCGACTTTTTGAACCAGGCATCGGCGTCCTGAGTTTTTCCCGATTGCACAGTGCGCATCGCCCTTATGCTGTATGCCTGGGCCAGGTTTTGTTTGACTACTTTCAAATTAGGATCGAGCTTTTGTGCTTTCTCCAGGCGCTCGATGCCCAGTTCCAGGTTACCAGCTTGCAGAGCGGTTGCCCCTTCGTTATTTAGAGTCATCGGGTTGGTTGAATCAGTGGCAATGGCGGCAGGCGACTCAGCTTTGTGCACAGCCACTGCATCTGAGTACAAATGTTTGAGCGTGTTCTTATCTCTGTCCGACAAGCCGCGACCGCCTGTGGAAAGCGGCATCGAGCTGTACATAACGTCATTGTGCTGATTGCTGTGCCCCATCATGCCCAGGGCATGTCCTATTTCGTGCAGGCAAATCCAATGCATCAAACTTTCGGACATCGGCTGAGCTGGCGACGGATCGAGAGTTAAAACTACGATTTGAGCCTTGACGATGCCTTGGGGACCAGGATAAACCTTCGCTTCTCCTCCTTCGGCCGGATTTGAAACTGCCTTTATGTCATTGGAGAAAGCGAAATCGATGTCGCTTTTTCCTTTGTCTTGAACAAAGACAAAGCTGACATTGCCGCCCGATGAATCAGCCCATTCCTGCAAGGAAGCCTTGACTCCATCGCTATATCCGGGTTTGTAACCCTGAACGCCCTGGGTCGGTGCCAGATAAACCTTGAGCGGCATCTTTTCAGGCGTCCATTTTGTGATCGCACCGCTCAATGAGATCGAAGCAAAATAGTCATCAGGCCCGCTGCCGGTGCCCTCCTTTTGACCGGCATGCAGCTTGGACTCGCTCTCCAGCATGGCGACCAGACCTTTGATCTTGGATATATGTTCGCTTTGCGGATGGCGCTTTTGAAATTCTTTGAAAACGCGGATGGCATCATCGGTTCGACCGACAGACTGATAGAGACTGCCAAGCGTCATTTCGGCAGCCGGCAAATCAGGATTGAGTGCGATCGCCTTTTCAACGTGCACAATCGCCTCATCGGTTCGCCCCATTTTTGCCAGCGCCATACCGAGATTACTTTGCACTTCCGGCAATTCGGGGGCCAGCTGTTCAGCTTCAGTGAGCATTTCCAGAGCCTTATCAGGCTTGTCGGAAGAGATGAGGATGCCGCGGGCATTGTTGGAGAGAATCATGGCCTTGCCGACATTTTCCGGCACCGGCTGCCCGTTGACAACATACTGCTGCTTCGGTTGAGCCAATACAGACTGAGGGATGGTCAGGCTTTGAAGCGCCACAATTGTGAGGGTGGCGGCGATTAGTTGGCGGTTTGACAGGTTGAGTGACATTGGCAGCCTTTCGGTTTCAATTTACTTATATATATGACCACAATCAATCATTACCACGCAAAAGGCTAGCCAATTCGCGCTCTTATGATTTAATCGAAGATGGAGATTAATTCCGCACTTTGAATATTTTGTTAAGGCTGGGAGAAGTTATACTTCCTTCATCCTCTTTCAATCTTTTCAAACAAAAAATTCAGTCGTGAGCGGCAGGAGAACTCGGTCATGGCGGTTGCCTTTGCGCCGGTACATTTAAACCAACAAACCAAAACCGGCATCAAACCAGGCTTTCCATCTATCGGTTTGGCGGGTTCTGGAGCAGCAATGTTGGCAATGGCTTGTTACTTGAACGGCCGCGGCTATCCTGTCCATGTCATCGACGAGGCCAACCAGCTTGGCGGGACGGCTTCCTCAGTCACTGCCGTGGGCGCCATATCCGCTCAATATGACCGCGAGACTCTGCATTCGACGCCCCAATCAGTCTTATCAAATTGTGCATATTTGATCATCGTGGCCGAATCATCTAAGCATAAAGACCTGGTCTGGTCACTCAGCCCCTGGATGAGAAGTAAGCACACGGTCATGCTTTATGGTGGCGGTATTGGTGCTTGCCTGGAATTCGAAAAGTATCTCCTGTCCAACGGCGTTTCCAGAGTAAAAGTTGCGGAAATAGACCCTATCTTTCATTGCCAAAGCCAAAACAAATCCACTGTTAAAGTGCACGCCATAAGACAATGGGGTCAATTTGCCTGCAGCGACCCGAGCAACACTTTCGACTGTGATTCAATGGTGACCAGACTCTTACCCAAAGTAGAAGCGGCGACGAATTTTTTGAGTCGAGGGCTTTGCGACTATCAGTCAATTGTCTATCCGATTGTGGAAGCTTTCGGAGCGGATGCCGAGATGGGTTGTGCTTTGAGCGAATTGGTCGACACGGTGTCGGGCCAGTCTGAAGACCTTTTCAATCACATTGAGTCAGAATTGAATTTGATTGCCGATGCCTATTCGACGCCCCGGATTTCCACCGCACACAATATTCGCCGCATGTACGGAGCAATCGCTTCTTCCACTAAAGAGGCGGTGGCTCTGGCGCCCAAGTACGGACAATCCGCTCCCTGGCAGGACATGGTAAAGACTCTGTCCGAAACCATATCCACAGTCTACGTTCCGCTATATGAACTGTCTCGTTTAGCGAATCTCAGAACGCCGGCAATTGATTCTGTTATAAATATGTCCGCCGTCATGTGCGGTATTGATTTCCTTACTCATGGCCGGACTCTGAGCGCAATGGGGCTTCAGGGGCTAAGCCAGAGAGAGATTGTAAGAAAGCTGAATGGTTAGTACCGGGCGACCGGAATCGCGTTTTTCAGGTACGGTGTGGATTATGGGCGCGCTTTTAGCAGCGTCCATAGAGCCGATCATTGTCAAGTTTGGTTTTCGCGGTCATCTAAGCCCGTGGCATTTGTTTACTCTCAAGAGCGTCTTTGCCTCTTTGCTCTCGGCCCTTGTCTGCCTGATCTGGCGGTTTCAATTTGCCGATATCACGGCCAAACCTGCTCAATTCAAAAAACTTGCCGTGGCCAGTTTTCTTCTCATCGGCACAAACTTGTTTACCATGTTTGCCCTCTATTACATATCGGCGGTCACAGTAATAACAGTGGTGACGACCACACCGGCGCTGGTGGCAGTGCTCAATCAGAAACTGGGACGCGATCAGCTGGACAAGCTCTTCTGGCCGGGCTTCTGGCTCTCCTTTCTGGGGGTGGTATTGAGCATTGAAATTTCGCAGTTTATGGTTCAGCCATTGGGGCTTTTGCTCATGTTCGGAGCGGTCGTAACTTCATCGATTTATCGGGTGCAAATGGAAAGCATTACCGACGAAATTTCGCCTGCCCTGGCATCGGCCGCGACGATGGCAGTAGGGGCTGTATTTTCGCTTCTCTTTATCCTGCCTTTCAATATGAACATGCCAGCCAATGCCTGGAGTTTTGGCATCTGGATCGGCATCGCCGCTGGACTGGCCAATATTGCCTTCCTTTATGCAATCAACAAAGTCGGTGCCACCAGAATCTCAGTGATCACTATGCTGCAAAGACCGCTCTTGATTGTAGCGGCTGCTCTTTTGCTTAAAGAACCTGTGACCATGCCGCAAGTAGCCGGCATCATTCTGGTTATTGCCGGAACGCAAATGGCCCGTGTGAAAAGGCTGGCGAAAACGAACGGCCAATAAGCAAATTACCAGTCGATGCGATGCGGACCGCCGGGCTTATCAGGATCAATGCGTTTGGTTGTGCGCCCCAGCTCGCGCTCAAATGAGCTGCTTGACTCGATCTCGTTTCTGATCGTTTGCAATAGCGTTTCCAATCTCAAAATTGAATTGACGATTTCTTCCAGTTCAGAAAGCAGTTTGTCGCCGTAGTCCTTTTGCTTTTGATCTCTCAAGGCATTGTCCAGAAACTCACTCATCTGCCTGTGCAATGCCTGCAGACGAAGACTTGTTGATTGCTCCCACCCTTCCGGACAATCCGGTAGCGGGCGCGGCGGGCTGACAGGCTCTTCGTCATGGCGGTTAAATACACTTCTGGGCGGTTTGCCTTCTTGAGGCGGTTCTTCTTTGCCGCTCTCTTTAGATTTCTTGGCGTCTTTGCCCTTTTGAGTTTTGTCCTTTTTATAAGACTGCGAATCGAGCACTTTCAAGCGGCGATCCACTTCTTCTTGAACGTCTTTAGGATCGATATTATTCACTTGCATCGGACCGGCGCAAATTTCGCGCCAGGGTGCACCGGCCAGGGCTTGCCGGACGATTACTTCAAATACCTGCTCGCGCACACCGGAGCCGTAGCTGGCTTTTGAGGAAGATTTTGCTTCCTTGGAACGCCCGAATAACTTACTGAAGATGCCGTCTACCGCTTCATCTGTGAGCGGCTCTTTGAGGACTGACTTGAACTTTCCACAATGCGGGCAATGCGTCCAATTCGGCTCAAGATGGCTTCCACAGTTGATGCATTCCACGTGGCTCTCCCCCCGGGCTTTTTTCCATTATTCCCTTCTTTGCAAAAATGAAGATGGGGTTTCCCCCAGAAAAGCACTTGAGCCGCTGCCGGAAATCCTAGACTGAGCTTTCCTGGCGATCGAACTGGGCTTCAATCAATCTGTTGTAGACACCGTTTTGAGCAATCAAACCATCGTGAGTGCCCGACTCGACAATACAGCCGTCTTCCAAAACCAGAATGCGGTCGGCGTGACGGACTGTAGACAGCCTGTGCGCGATGACAATCACTGTGCGCCCCTTCATCAAATCGTTGAGAGCGATTTGCACCATCTTTTCCGACTCATTGTCGAGCGAGCTTGTCGCTTCATCGAGAATCAGAATCGGGGCATTTTTTAGAAAGGCGCGGGCAATGGCCAGACGTTGCTGCTGCCCACCGGAAAGACGCACTCCTCGCTCGCCGATATGAGTTGCGTAACCGTCCTTGAGTTCCAAAATGAAATCGTGCGCGTAAGCAGCACGGGCCGCTTGCTCAATTTCTTCTCTGGTCGCTCCCAGTCTGCCCAGGCGTATATTCTCTTCAATGGTCGTGTCGAAAAGGAAGTTGTCCTGTGTGACGACGGCAATGCGAGAGCGCAAAGACTCCAGTTGGTATTGATTGACATTGACTCCATCGATTGTGATGGCACCGGATGTAATGTCATAGAATCTGGGCACCAGATTGGCCAGAGTGGACTTTCCGGACCCTGAAAGACCGACTAGAGCAATCATCTGACCGGCCGGAATATCAAAGTCGATATTCTTCAGAACATAGTGATTGGCTTCCGGATACTGAAAACAGACCTTTTCGAAATTGATTTGATGCGGTATTGAATTCAGTTCTATGGCATCGTCTGCTTCGGTCAAATCCGGCTTTTTGTCGAGCACTTCAAAGATGCGTGTGGCAGCGGCAAGGGCCGGCTGAATGACGCCGTTGATGCGGCCGATGTTCTTAATCGGCGAATAAAGAAGCAAGAGTGCAATTACAAAAGAGGTAAGCGATCCGATCGTCATGAATTTATGCACGACCTGATAACCGGCAATCCACATTACCGCCGCGATGCCGGATGCACCAATCAAAGCCAGAATAGGCGAAAGAAGGGCTTCGTGACGGGCTGCTTTAACCGTGTTATCGAAGAAGCTTTGATTTTTACCATAAAATCTGGTCGTTTGAAACTCTTTCAAGTTGAACGACTGCACAATTTTGGCACCTTGTATCGATTCGGATAAAACTGTGACCAGCTCACCGATTGCTTCCTGGCTTCTCTTTGAAGACTTGCGAATCTTGCGCCCCAAAATGCCGACCGGCAAAACGATGCAAGAAAGAATGCTGAGAGCGACTATGGCCAGCCACCAGCTTTGCATAATCACAACAGTGGCAAGCGAAATTAAGGTGATCACCCGGCTGATCATGGACTGGAATGTTTGAGAAATTGCATTTTCGATAACGGCGACGTCATTGACCATGCGCCCGATCAAAACCCCTGATGACTGTCCTTGAAAATAGAGCAGCGGTTGTTTCTCGAGATGACAGAACATCTGATTGCGCAAATCCCTTATTGCGGCAGCGCCGACAAAACGAATGCAATAAGATTCAAGAAAGCGGAAGACGCCCTGCACTGTAGCCACAACCAGGACCGCCACAGGCACGTAATAGATAAGATGCTCGCGCCCTTCCACAACGATTTTCTGCAAGCCCTGCCCGGCCAGCCAGGAAATCGCCCCATCCATAGCACCGGATGGAACAGCAGCAATCAGCCCGAACACAAACATCAACCAGTAAGGTTTGATGTACTGGATCATGCGCATATAGAGCTGAAATTGGGTGGGCTCCGCCACAGTCAGAGCAGTGGCTTGAAATGCAGACTTGGCCCGGGCAGCAATTGTCCCCGAGTGTTCAGTTCTTAAACTGTCTGAGTCAGCGATTTCTGGCTTGAGCTGACCTTTTACGCTGTCCGGCAACGAATAATCTCCAATATCTCCAGCGCCGCATTTTTGGCAAAATCACCCTGTCCAAGCTGGTCTCTCAGCGTTCTCAGTTGGGCGGCGATTTCCGCTCTGAGGGCAGGCACATCGATCAGGTCGAGGGTATATTCTACGAGTTTCTCCGCTCGACAATCCAGTTGAATTAGTTCAGGGACGAGATCTCGCCCGGCCAGAAGATTGGGCCAGCCCACTCTTTTGACGGTCTTGAAACAGAGCACCAAAAGATAGCTGAGCCAATCTCCACGGTAGAAAATAATCATAGGAGTGCCGCACAGCGTCGTCTCCAGAGTTGTGGTCCCGGATTTAGCCCAGACTAAATCAGCAATGGTAAGCAATTTGTAATTTAAGTCCGAAGAGACCAGGAGGAGATCTCCTTCCAGTCCGGACTTAAGCTCCTGGCCTTTCATTTGCTTCTCGATCAAATTGGCGATGTACTGGCTGGATTGAGAAAGAACAAATTGAATTTCCGGTCTGACTCGTTTGATCCATTTAACAGCCTGTGCGACAACCGGCATATGGTCGATGATTTCTTGTCTGCGGCTACCGGGAAAGATCGCCACCATGGGCCTTTCAGGATCCAGTCCCAATTCGTTCATGACCTCCTGACGAGAATATTTTTGATCCCAGAGATCTGGTTTGGCCATCAAGGGATGTCCGACAAAACGCACTGATATACCTTTGCGCTCGTAAATCGCCGCCTCAAATGGAAAAATAACCAACATTTTAGATACATTGCGAGCCAATTCAATCAGGCGCCAGGGTCGAGAACCCCAGACCTGCGGTGATATGAAATAGATAATCGGCAGAGACTTGAAACGATTGCGAACCGTGGACGAAAATCGAATATTAAAGCCGCCTGAATCGACAAGCAGGACGCATCCAGGCTGGCGCGCCTGAATATTGTCGAGAATGCCATTGGCAATTTTTGCAGCCAACGGAATTTTTGCAATCAGCCTTACGATTCCTACTGCAGCGAATTCCTGGCAGTTGTAGAGCAATTCCACTCCAGCTTTTTCCATTTCAGGACCGCCGACTCCGAAGACTTCCAGGTCAGGCTCAAGCTCCTTCATGTGTCCGACCAACTTAGCTACGTGTCTGTCTGCAGACATATCTCCGACCACGACACAGATGCTCGGTCTTGCCCCTTTTTCTTCCGCTGTGGGAGCATCTTGTAAGGCTGTCACTGAACAGTTCCACAGGTGAGGGCGACTGAGCCCGAAGCCAGACGAATGTGTTTTACATCCACCAATCCAGACCTGACAAAAAGCTCGCTAATGCCCGCAGGGTCGGGATAATTTCGTTTCGACTCGGGCAGGTATGTGTAGGCTTTGCGGTCACCTTGGATAACCTGCCCGATCAAAGGAACAATATGACCGAAATAAAAACCAAAAAGATGGGGGAAAAACAGTCCTTCTGGTTTGCCCAGATCAAGATTGATCACCTTTCCGCCTGATTTGACGACGCGCGCCATCTCATCTACGCCTTTTTGATAATCGGTGAGATTGCGCAGACCAAAACTGACAATGGCGCCGTCGCATGTGCTCGGCGGCAAGGGAAGCGCCAGAGCATCTCCCTTAATCCATTCTAATTGAACGGCATTGTCATCTTTTGAGCGATGGCGGGCCTCCCGGCGGGCAGCCACCTCAAGCATATTGCCGGAAAAGTCTACCCCGGTTACCTTTCCAGCTTTAAGCCGGCAGGCAATCAGAAGGGCGAGGTCACCTGTACCGCAGCAAACATCCAAATAATTACCGCTTTCGCCTGAAAGAAGCATGCTTACGGCTTTATTCTTCCATAGCCTGTGCATGCCCATAGAGATGCAGTCATTGGCCAGGTCATAACCATGGGCAATGCGATCGAACTGGCTCAATACGTACTGAGCCTTTTCTTCTTTAGCGGGAAGCCGGAAAGGCATGCTTACTTGACTATACCGAAACCAGAGAGAACACAAAGGCTGAGGAAAAGCAGAAAAATTCCCCAGGTCAGCTTGTCGAGTCCGCCTTCAGCACCGCGGCGGCCGGTAAACATCGTGGCTGTGCCGCCGATGCCGCCCATGCCTTCACCTTTAGGAGCATGCAGCAAAACAAGGAGAATCATGATTAGCCCTAAAACGGCCTGGGCAACCAGAAGCACGGTGTAAGCAACACTCATTAGTAATTCTCCATCTTGTGACCGGACACCTTGCCATTGCGTTTACCTGCTCAGGGCTGAAAAGCAAGACAGGTACGGCTCTACGCGATAGCAGATTATATCATCCGCCGCCCCGGGTCCGCGCTCACGCAAAGATACTTTTACTATTGAACGGACCGGAGAGGGCTTTTCATTGAGTGTATCTTCTGGGTTCTGACAAAAATTCAGACGCTCTATCGATGAATGGGCTCGCAATTGACCGGTTTGCTGCTCAGCTGATGCCGGTATTGGTATTACCGGTGATACCAATACCGGCCATTCTCTCCAGTTTTCTTTCCTGTCTTGCTTATCTGACGTTCAATCCCCCAAATGGGGAAAACAGAAGGCCAAATTTTTGGGTATTAGTAGTAACAGGCGCAGTGATCATAAACCCTGAGGCGAAATGTCTGGCAACGGATCGCATTTTCGAGCATTTGTCGTCGGTGGCAGCGACAATGATCGCCTTTGCCTGCAAAAAGCATTTGACACCGAGAATGCAGATGCTTACATGGCTCCTCCCGAGCAGAATTGGACAGAATCTATCAGCGATTTCCGTGTCGCCAATTGCCAGGTGCTTTTTGTCGGGCGGGAAATAACCGGACACGACCCGGAAGCGATTATCAAAACCGTGCTGGCGACCATTCCAGATGCACCTCTGGTTGTCTTCGGCGGTCCGGAAGACGAAGAATACAGACGCAGACTGATTGGACATGGGGCCATTGATTGTCTGGCCTCCGGCAGATTGCGCCCGGAATTCGTCATCCGAGCGTCAATGAGGGCGGCCGAAAAATCAAAATCAGTAAGCAAAGCAAACTTTGACCTGGCCGCCCCGGCCAGAGGAATGCTTTTTGATTTAAGTCTGGAAGGAGTCTATGCCTACGATTTGAACTTCCGCATCGGGTTGTGGAACCCCCGCATGGAAACTATCTTCGCAATTTCACATCAAGAAGCAATCGGCAAGAATGCGGTGGAAGTACTGCCCTTTCTTGAAGATATAGACGAGGATGAAATATTCGTTGCTGTGCGGCAAGGACGAACCGTCAGACCACTGGAGCGCCCTTTTATTCATCCTCATACAGGACGAAAAGGACTTTTTGAATCGGCTTATGCTCCCATAAAAAACGATGACAATCAGGTCGTCGGTGTGCTGTGCCTATTCAAGGAAATCACAAAGAATGAAGAACGCCAGCGCAGTTTCGTTCAAACATCCGATCAAGCTGAATTGCAAAGACTGAGCGACAGTCCATTTGCAGGCATTCCCGGACCAATGGCCGTAGCCTCGTCAAAGGCTGAAATCGTCGCTTTCAATCAATCGCGAACAATTGAAAATGCCCCGATCGGCATCTGGAAACTGGACACAAAATTTCTGGTCACAAAGGTCAATCCAACTGTACTGAAACAACTGGCAAAAGCAGAGTCTGACTTGCTCGGCAAATCCTTCTTCGGATTGGTGACCAGCCTGAAAGAAGCAGTTTTAAAACCGGTTTTAGAAAACGGCGAACGCGTCCACCTGGAAAATCACTTTGTCCAAGCCAATGGCTCCAGCCAGAGCAATCCAGTTGTCTGGGATGTGGCCGCCTGGCCGCTCAAGGGCGACAACGATGAAATCGCCGGAGTGTGCATAAGTACGATGGAGGTTACCGAACGGCGGCGGCTGATTCAGCAAAGAGAAGACTTCGTCGCCACCCTGGTGCACGATCTGAAAACACCACTTTTGGGTGCCGAGAAAACACTGGAATCGATGATCAACGGACTGGTAGGCGATCTAGATGCCGGACAGAGCGATGTGCTGGGTATGCTCAAACGCAGCAATCAGCAGCTTTTGTCCATGGTGCAGAATCTGATTGAGTTTTATCACTATGACAGCAATACCGCCGAGACTCAATTTGAAGAAGTCGATATTGGCGAGTTATTGATCATATGTGTAGACGAGTTGTTTGCTCTGGCACAGCAAAAAGAGATCATGCTGACGGCAAAGGTCCCAGATCGGCTGCCGACTCTGCACGGCGATCAGCTTGGACTGAAGCGGGTTTTTATCAATTTGATCGACAACGCCATCAAATTCTCCAGAAAAGGCGCTCAAGTCGAATTGTATGCAAAGAAAAAGCGCGACCACATAGAAGTGCGTGTCAGGGACACTGGCATGGGCATCGAAGAAAGTGACCAAGCCCAATTGTTCCAGAGATTCTTCCGGGGCGAAAGGGGCAAGAGATTTGCCGTCGGCACCGGGCTCGGTCTTTATCTGTGCAAGAAAATCGTCACTGATCATGGCGGCACAATCGAAGTGATCAGCAAAGAAGGTCAGGGATCGACCTTTATCGTCAATTTACCAATCAACCAGAATCAGTAGCGCCAGGATACTGGCCGGAAATTAGTTAAGGCAGAAATAACAGAACAGTTGAATGCCAGGGCAAAAGGAAGCTGAGCGGAGCCAGCCAAGCCGCCGGATTCATTGGCGAGCCTTATCGCTTAAATCAAGAAGGCGATCGTAAACAGAACCTGCATACATTTTTTCACCGACAGTGTATGCCACCATAGTGGTCATCAAAAGCGGCAAAAGAAGATTGAAATCACGAGTGATTTCAAAAACAATGACAGTGGCTGTAATAGGAACCCTGGCCACACCGCTGAAAAACGCTCCCATGCCGGCCAGCGCAAATAAATCCGGAGCATTGGAAGCCGTCGCCCATTGACCCAATTCAGTGGTCCCAATCAGGTAACCTGTGGCGGCGCCAATAGTCAGACTGGGTCCGAATAACCCGCCTGGAGCCCCGGAAATATAAGAAACGATCGTGATGAAAAACGAAACTGCCAGTGCCGTGCCGGCAAAATCAAGAGTGGGATTATGAGCGATAATCAGATACTTGATGCCGGCGTAATTGTGCATAGAAGGTGGAAGAAGAGCAGCGGTTATTCCGCATGCAAGACCGGCTATGCCGATGGACACCGGGAAATTGTCCTTGAAAATTTTGCTCCTTAATTTCATCCCGGCGATGATCAACCAGTTGAATAATGATCCAAGTGCACCACAGACGATACCAAGAATGACCAAATATGGAATATCTTCGAAGCGAAAATCGCAGACAGGAAAATCCGAGTGGGACGATAAATCAAGGGAATGATTTCCTAAAAGCTGCGACATGGCCGCCGCCGCAAAACAAGCCAATCCCGCCGTAATAATGAAGGTGCTGGATACTTCCTTCACCAATTCTTCGACAACAAATATCACTCCGGCCAGAGGCGCATTAAAGGCCGCTGCCAATCCTGCACCGGCACCAGCCGCCACGAAATGTCTTTTCAGTCTTTCTCCACTGGCTATAAGAGAGACAAACATTCCAGACAAGGAAGCACCGATTTGAACGGTCGGACCCTCTCTGCCCAGCGGCATGCCGCATCCTAAAGCCAAAATCCCCGCTGCCAATTTGGCAAGCAGCGATCGTAAATTCATACGAATTGAATGACCTTTGAGAAATCCCTTAACTTGCGGGATGCCACTGCCCGTAATTTCAGGGGCGACATATTTGACGATCAACCCGCATAGAATTCCACCGACAAGGCCAAAAAGTGGCAGCACCCAGAACCCGTGCCCAGACTGAGAAAGCTGAAGTCTCAATGCCCCCAGCCAACCGACCGATTGGCTGAGAATATGAGCGGCTGCAGCCGTCAAAATTCCAATTGCCGTAATCTCAATTACAGCGATTGACGTCGGTTGATGGAGATGTTCGGGTTTCTTGCCATCGGATTTAAGGACTTTGCCGTCAATATCTTCAGGCGACTGAGAGCCTTCATCTTGCTGAACGGTACCATTTGTCCTCAGATTCTTAGAAGTGCCAATGATGGACTGAAAGAGCCGGCTCAGTTGATTCACTTTGGACCGCCATGATTGATGTCTTATGCCGAAGGCGGAGGCTCTTTTCGATCAAGAAATTTCTGCAAAATAATCGCTGCCGATTGCATATCAACCAGCGCTTTATTCTTTCCTGTTTTCACACCCTGAACAGTCAAAGTGCGGATTGCGGAGATTGTTGTCAGACGCTCATCTTCGTAAACAATTGGCAATCCCGTTTTCTGGGCAAGTTGGCGTCCAAAGGAGCGCACTTTTTCTGCTTGCGGTCCAATTGAGCCGTCCATATTCTGAGGAAAACCAAGCACAATCTCAACTGCACCATGTCTCTCGGCTATTTGTTTTACAGCCTCGAGATCTTTAGCCATGCTTACGCGCGGAATAGCTTCAATGCCCGCTGCCGTGATACCGAGTGGATCTGAAATCGCCACTCCAATTCTGGCATCACCAATGTCAAGACCGATAATTCGTGGTTTCTGGCTCATTGTCACCATATTACTTGACCTGAGCCTGAGGCGGAATGAAGATGCATCTAACCAGAAAGAAGCAGGTAGTGGCGTCTGTGGTCAGGTAAAATATGCCGTCATGAAAATCTACCTTATGAGACATGCAACTGCTGTCGAACGACTGGGAGGAGCGATTCTTAATGATTCGCAGCGACCGCTCACAGACGACGGAAGGGAAGAAACCAAAATGATGGCTAATGCTCTCAAGAGGTTAAATACCAAACCATCGATGGTTGTAAGTAGTCCGCTCACCAGGGCACGCCAGACCGCTGAAATTATCCACGAGGTGCTGTGCACAGAGGGTGAATTGAAGATAGTCGATGGTCTGGCGCCAGGTGGCACTTCCAGCGAAGTCTTCAAAAATTTGAAGAAATTGACTCCTTTCGAAGACCTCTTCATGGTTGGGCACGAACCTGATATCGGCAGATTGGCTGCAGACTTGATGCTGGCCGGGCCGGAGGTAATTATTCCTTTCAAGAAAGCTGCAGTGATCAGAGTAGACGTACAGGATTTGCCACCATCATGGCCTGGCACGCTCAAATGGTTCCTGACCCCCAAAGTAGCCAACCTGATCGGAGCAAAATAGCCAATTTCGAATTTAAACCGATATCGGTTTAAATTCGAACTCGAACATATGTTGTACCGATATCGGTTCAACCAAATTAACTTGAAAACAAACGCGGCTCACTCATATCGCTTGCCATTGAAATCTATGTATCCACCTTGATGCTTTGGGGTATCTGAGTGGTGGGTCCAGTGAATCAGACCGCCTTTTTCATTCCAAATAAACTCGCCGTGCACGGTCACTGTATCGCCAGGTTGGACAGGCACATACGGTGCCATTTTGGTGTCGTGTGCCACCAACAATGTCGTGCCGTTCGACAGCACCATAAGAAATTTTTCGTGCGGAAGCCCTTTGTCATCGTACTTCAGCATTTTCTTGACCGGCGCCGTCACCGTTATCGGCACTTTCACTAATTGCAATTGTTGAGCTCGAATCGCCTCTGCATCTCCGAATCCAGCAGAAGGTGACTGCCCAGTTTGCCCGGCAGGCGTCGACGTTGGCGATTGCCGGATCTGGGTAAGGTCGCAGCTGGAAATTAAAGTGCAGCAAGCACTTAGGGCCGAGAGCCCAATCAATGACGTGCGAATTTTCAGTAGAAACGCGCTAAAACTGGATTTTTGACTCAATCTGTATGCACCTCATGTACGTTCATAATTGGCTGGATATAGGCTGCTTAGCGGAAATATGCCTCTATGCGGTAATGGTTCGGAAGCGTGAAACAGCGGTCCTGTGGTATATAGTGAGCAGAACAGATTATAAGCTTCAGCTTAAAACCCAGTGTAATAGGTGTTTCTCGCTACGGAACTATTTAAACGTTCAAGAGTCGCAGATAGTTACTCTAGGGAGTATCGGAAACCACAATGTTGTCTTCCATTTACCTGACAGGCGGAACAATCGAGCACAATGAGCTGGTCAGCCAAGGAGCGGAGTTCGATTGGCGTTCGGTGGCCATGAACAAATTGAGGAAGTATGGTCTTAAAGTCGTAAATCCTCTCGAATTTGCCTATTCCGAACTGGCAGCCCTGGAACAGCTGGAAGGCATTGAGCTCATCAACGACACTACTGAGCTCAAGGTTAAGCGAGCGCTCGACTTGATCGACCAGTGTGATGCTCTATTGGCAAACCTTCATCGTCCCAGCTATGCAGCGGCAATGGAAATTTTCTACGCCCATCGCACCGGCAAAATGGTGACCGTAGTCGGCAATTCTCCTTTCAGCCCCTGGGTCTTATCACATTCACAAGCCCGCTTTGGCGACATTGATTTGGCTATCAATTATCTTTTGGAAGAACAGCCCCATGCATCACCTTTACTTTGGGCGCTAAACTACGAAAGCAATATTGCCGAGCGATATGAACAGTTTCCCAGTGCCGGTGAACCGGACTATCAATTTGTGGGCGGAGAAATGCCGGTCCTGGTCATCGCTCCGCATGCCACTGCCTACTGGAGAGAAGGCGAGTTTCAAGAGCCAGATACCTTTACGGGCAGCCTGGCCACTCTCATGCACCGCACCAGCGGCTGTCATGCACTGACTACCAACTACTGCTGTGTGGCCGATCCTTGTTTTTATTTGGAGACTCCCTTCAGGCGGGCCCTTGCCGATATCGTCAAGACCGGGCAGGTCGGACTTGTGGTTATGCTGGTAGGAGCATCCTGGCACCAGGCGCACGGTTTGCAGCTTTATACAGCCGGGCCAAATCGGACCGTTAACGACGATTATATGAACCGTTTGCGTCTCTCTTTATCCTGTCTGGAACCAGTAGCCACTGATTCTTTTGACCATCTGCACAGGCCGCTTGTCGATTTTGTCGCCCAAGAGCTTGCTGTTCCCCTTGTCGTTGTAAAAATGCACAAGCGTTACCGCATGCCGCGCTTGCAACCGGAGGGCTTCAAACGCGTCGCCGAGTTGCTCTCTGACTTCGTAGCTGAGGCCGGGACTGAATTGCTGAGAGATCGCAGTTAGTTGAATAAGCAGGGAGTCACAGCCAGCCAATGTCTCAAGAAGTTGTCGTTTTTGTCACATGCCCGGCAGCGGCAGCTGAAGACATTGCCACACGACTCGTCGAAAGCGGCCTTGTCGCTTGCGTCAACATAGTCCCTTCTATCAAGTCGGTTTATAAATGGGAAGAAAAGCTGACGATAGACAGTCAGGAGTCACTTCTCATCATCAAGACAAACCTGGCTCGCTGGGCGGATTTAGAATCAAAGATAGAGATGATTCATTCGTATGTAGTGCCGGAGATAATTTGTGTTCCAATAGTGGAAGGGCACCAACCGTATTTGGAGTGGCTGAATCAGTCAGTTTCCTTGCGAGCTGAGGGCGAAAGGCAGAAACCTTGACATACAAAACAATTGTTGATGTCTTTTGGGAGCGCGTAGCGACGATGTCCGAGCGCCCGGCCATAATGCACAAAGTGGATGGCAAGTTCCGACCGGTCATTTGGCGAGAACATGGTAGGACTGTGGAATTGACGGCCGGAGGGCTGATTAGTCTTGGGGTGATGCCCGGCGACAAATTGGCAATCATGTCGCAAAGCCGCCCGCATTGGACCTGGGCTGACCTGGCGTCGCTCTCCAGCGGCGCAGTTACTGTTCCTATCTATCCAACCTTTTCAGCGCCGGAAGCGCAGTTTTTGATACGGCACAGTGATGCGGTCGGCATTTTTTGTGAGAACGAAAGCCAACTTCGCAAGGTGCAGGAAGCTAAAGAATTGCCGAAGGCTCTGCGTTTTGTGGTCTTATTTGAAGGCGAACCGAAAGTCACCGACCCGCGTTTTAAAACACTGAGCTGGAACCAGCTTCTCGAGCATGGTGAAATTGAACTGGGCAAAAATGCTCAGGCCCTTCCGGAACGCCTCCAGAATCTCAAGACCACGGATTTAGCAACTATAGTCTATACATCTGGAACCACAGGCATTCCCAAAGGTGCGATGCTGCTTCATTCAAACATCATGGCGGTCTGCGAAGCCATGCATATTCTGGTTGGACTGAACGAGAACGATCTGGCCCTTTCATTCTTGCCTCTTTCACACGTTTACGAAAGGGTGGGTGGACAATTCATATCGATTTACGAGGGGCTTACAGTGGCCTTTGCCGAAAGCATCGAGCAAGTGCCAAGAAATATGGTGGAAGTGCGCCCCACTGTCTTGAATGGAGTGCCTCGATTCTACGAGAAAGCTTATCAGCGAATTCAAGTTGAAATCCGCAAGCTGCCGAAACCACAGCAATATTTGATCCGCTGGGCGATGGCGTTGGGCAAACGAGCACTGCGCTACAGAAAGGCTGCCCAGCTCAAACATGAAGACCATATTGTCAATCAAATCCTCAAAGCTGAACTGAGAGTTGCCGATCGGCTGGTTTTCTCGAGGATAAGGCGCCGATTTGGTGGCAGGCTGAGGGTAATGGTGTCAGGAGCGGCGCCCCTTTCACCAAATGTACAAGAATTTTTCGAAATCATCGGTCTTAATATAGTCGAGGGCTACGGTCTTACCGAAACAACCGCGCCTGTCGCTTGCAATACTCCTGAGGACAACCATCCCGGCACCGTCGGCAAACCTATGCCTGGAGTAGAGTTAAAGATTGCCGCCGATGGGGAGATTCTTGTCAAAGGACCCTCCATTTTTGCCGGCTACTACAAAAATGAAGAAGCCACCAAACAAGCGCTTTCAGACGGCTGGTTCTCAACCGGCGACATTGGAGACATAGACCAGGCAGGGCGCTTGAAGATAAAAGACCGAAAGAAGGACATCATCATCACCTCCAACGGCAAACATGTGGCCCCGCAGTACATCGAAAACCTGTTCAAAGGCGAGCATTTGATTAGCCATATTCTTGTCTATGGCGACAGGCGCAAGTTCGTCTCGGCATTGATTACACTGACGCGCGAAGGTCTGAGAGCGTTTGCAGAAAGCCATGACTTGCCTTTAGACGACCTGGATGGGCTCACTCAGCATCCCAAGGTACGGGACGAAGTGGAAGCCGTGGTGAAGCGCAAAAACGAGCCCCTGGCTAACTTCGAGCGCATCAAGAAATTCGTCATCCTGACCCACGATTTTACGGTCGAAAACGACGAATTGACTCCAACTTTCAAAGTAAAACGCAAAGTGATTACAGAGAAATACAAGGACTTGCTTGATTCTTGCTATGAATCCGACGATGTGGAAGTGGGCGAAGGGGTGCCAGAAGCCTCAAAATAGTGTTTAAATCGCCCCCAGTGTGAAGTTTCGGCGCCAGAATTCATCAAAACCCCTTTACATTCGCTTGGCAACTGATTACACTAATGACGGTCTAATAGGCCTTTAGTTCTTACCTTACTATTTTTTGTACTCCGCCAATCGCTCTAGTTGGGTCTCACCCACTTTCAGCGACTTCCCCATGAGGGTTATAAGGTCATGTTTGAATCGTTTGGACGCGGCTTCAGGATGATAATGGCCAGCATCAAGATGGGCTGGCAGGATTGGCGCCTGTTATTGCCTTCGATTCTCACCGTTGTAAGCAATTTCTTTTTTGCCATTTTGCTTTTTGTACAGGGTAACGCCAAGATTGGCGGGCAGGTTCAGGGGGTTGCGCAGACTCTGGGACAATCCGGCCAACAAATGATGAAGAGCGGCAGCCCTGAGCAATTCATGCAGATGACCGGGCTAAACGGAGCAGCCGATCCAAGCGGATTTGGCAATATGGTTGGCGCCGGTACTGATATGGGTATCGTTGCGATGCTCGTTGTTGCCGTCTGGTGGCTGACCAATCGCTTCCTTGAAGGTGTAACGACGGCTCTAGTCTATTGCCACCTGACAGAAGGCGCCGGCACCGGCAAAATGAATATCGCCTGCCAGGAAGTTCTAAGAAGCCTGCCGGCGTTGATTATGCTGGGCATTACCACTCTTCTTGCCAAAACCATTGCCCGCGGCCTACGCGGCAGGGGCGGAACTGGAGGCATGGGTTTCGGCGTCGATTTCCTCGCTGGTATCGTGGCTGTGTTCTGGACATTAGCCGGACACCTGATTTTGCCCGCCATCGTCATTGAAGGAACCTCATTCTGGGGTGCCCTCAAACGCGCAGATCGCATGGCTCAGGGCAATTTGCTCACAATTGGTGTGGGTGAAGTCGGAGTCGGACTAATTTGTAAAGCCGTGACAGCTCTGGTTTGGGCAGGCGGCGCCGCCGGATTCCTGGGTGCTTATGCTCTACAAATGCAGACCTCACCAATTTTCTTCCTGGCCGCCTTCTTGTGGGTGTCGACAGTCGTAGTCGTAACTGCAATGTGTAATTACATCCGTGCTTCGTTCTACACATGCCTGTATGTCTGGGCAATTGAAGCAGAAGCCGTCGAAGAAACAGAAAGAGCTCAAATCAAGGCTCCAGCACCTCTTGCTGCAGCACTAGCCTAAAGAGCCTTCTTTCAGTCAGTAGCAATAAATCAAAAGGGTCGGCAATTAGGTTGTCGGCCTTTTCTACGAAGCCAACATTGCCGGCGCACTGACTGCCACAGGGGTGACATAAAAAAGCAAATCGTCGTCGGTGACTTCACGGAATCCCACACAGGCATGCAAAATGGTGCCTTTCTTCCAGCGTTTTTTGTCTTCGTATGCCCAAAAGAGGGAAACATAGTTCTGCAAATACTTTCTGCTGATTCCTCCATAGTGCCTGGCAATGAAGTCGATAAATCTGGCTGCAATGCTCTCCTTTACTCGATATGGCGAATCGGACTGCAGAGATTGCGAAGGGGTTTGATCGGCAAATGCGCCGCTAACATAATTGTCCCCTGGCAGTCTTTTTATCATTTCAAATAATTCCATATTGATAAGGGCTGCAGAAATCTGGCTTACAGACAAATCAGTTTGAGCGCACAAATTGTCGAAACTAGTCGGTCTGTCCGACAGTATTGAAAGGATGCATTTTTCTTTCTCGCCAATGAGCGAATCCAAAAGTTCAACCTCCTTGCGAGATAAGACAGCGCGCGGGCACCTATCTTTTCTTGGCGGTGGCACTGCGTGCAAAGTACGCTGAGATTTGCGCCCGCTTTCTCTCACGGCGGCATTTTCTTCTTCTCGCGGATGCTTGCCAGCCGGAGTAACCCTACTTCTTCGAAAAAACGTTTTTACGAACATAACCGATGGGATTTCCTGAAAATCTTTCTGCATCTTGCTTTCAATTACTACGCTGAGCTTTTTGAAAATTGCCAGAGCAGTGGATGTGGCCACGCCAACCAGCCTGGCAAATTCCGCCGCCGAGATTACGACTCCATCCTCAATAAACCAAATCGCAGCTAACCAGGGAAGAAAACGCCTGACCCTTTCGAAGAAAGTGCCACTGAGAATCCAAATTTTCTTTTTGCAATTTACACATTTGAAGGTTCTGCTTTCAAAATTCGATACATGATTTTGAAATCCACACAATGAGCAGTCGAACTTTTCGTCTTTTGAGAAATGCTTGCGTGTGAAGACTGAGCAACTGCGCTCATCAGGATATCTTTTGCAAAAATGTATCCACGACGAGGCAATCGTCTTTTTCGGTTGAAGATTTGGTTTTGTCACCTTCTTCGTCATCGTCCAATTCCTATGCACTTTATTTGATATACGTATCGGCAAAAGAAAAAGTTCAAAAAATCCGTAAAAAAAATCCTTCCCCAGATGACAACCAGCCTTAATCGCACAAACCATCAAAGAAAAAAAACTAAACCGATATCGGTTCCGTTTTTTTAAGTGTGTAATGCGATAAAAATCGAGTTCTATAAAGATTGCAAAGCAGCAATCAAAATATAGGACGACATTTAATGCCATCGGCAGAAGCCTGAGATATTATTAGCGCCAGGATTCCGCGTTGAGGAAGCAGGTTTGAAGCAATTTATTCGCTTCAGCGGCTCGCCACTTTTACAGTACCGACAGTATTCAAAGGAAAAATCCAATGGCAGTGAAGTCAGAAATCAAGCTTGGAACAATGAGCTACGTGATTGTTTATGTTCAAGACACAAAAATATCAGTTCCGTTTTATCGTGACATTCTCGGAATGAGTGTTAAAGCAGAAGAAGACGGCTGGGTGGAATTAGAAACAGGCAGTACTACACTTGCTCTTCATGGCATGAAGTCTGGTGAAAAGCATCCTGGAAAGACGGAAGGTCAGCCGATAGTTGTATTTAATGTCGATAACGTGCACGAAGCTCGAGCCGAGCTTCTGAAAAAAGGCGTAAATTTCAAAAACGAATGCGAAGTCGTCTGCGAAGCCGGTGACCACGTAGGAATGAGCACTAACTTCTACGATGCAGATGGAAATCTCTACTCGATCTTCTCTATGGTGAAGAAGTAAGTCCAGAGGGAGCCAAGCTTAAATATTCAATTTTGGAAGGAGCCTGCCACATGACGGGCTCTTTCCTATTTAGATATTTCGGTTCTTTGTTTGTTAATGAGCAGATACTCTGGCGGCGTCGCTGTGGCACATTCTATCTATGTCTTCCAGGACATTGTTTCTGGTTGGATGCCAACCCAATTCGCGACTTCTTTTTGCGCGGATCCTCGAATTGGAGCCTAGGGCGAATTTTGCCATGCCTTCGCCCCACTCTGCGACCGCAGCTTCAACAGTCCATTCCTCAACAGGAGCGGACAGAGAGAGAGAGTTTCTGATTGCTTCGGCAACCGATTTGAAATCAACTTCTCCATTTTCAGCAAAGAGAAATGTCCCTGCAGGAACGGATTTTCTAGCAGCCAGCAAATACAATTCAACCAGGTCTTCAATGTGGACGGTAGACCAGACATTCTTTCCGCGACCGACGCAACGAGCAACTCTAGACCTTTTAGCTTGATTTATCATGGCCGGTATTTGAATGCTTTCTTTGCTCAGACCAAGCCCGCGTCCGTAAATCATGCAAGGGCAAATAACAACAGAGTGCACATCGTTTTTCGATGAATCTAAAATTAAGCGATCGATGGCGACTCGGGCTTCCTTCTGTGGCACAGGATTGAGGGGTGTCTTCTCGTCGTAGACCTTTTCTGCATATTCACCATGTGCGGTATCAGAGACAATTGATGAGCCGCTTGTATGGATAAAGATTTTCCCAGTTCCCTGGAGCGAATCCAATATCGTCTCTACCAGCTCACGCGCATCTGAATCAGCAGCATTGATGATAACTGGCGCATTTGCCACCAATTTGGCAATAAAATCTGAGTCCCGGTGCGACCCGACCACGGGCTCAATATGTAGTTTTTTAAGTTCATCAGCTCGCTCACCGGAGCTGGTCGTGCCAATCACTTCAAAGCCTTGAGACTTAAGTTTCGCTGCCACCGAGCCGCCGATATATCCGGATGCACCAATTACCAGAGCTTTCATGAGAATTCCCCGCGCCGACAATGCTCAATATTCTATGGCACACGCGAGAAATCAGTATGAAAAGCAGCGACTTGCTCGGGAATCTATTACTTGGTCGATTTGCCTTTAACGGATTTTCCTTTGGTCGATTTGGCTTGAGCAGATGACTCAACTGCCTTCGATTTTTCGTCCTTGGGCTTGCTCTCGACTACATTGTCTGTGACAGGATTACCTTCAGAAACCACTGCTTTGCCTTCATTATTTGCTTCATAGAAGGCATATCCAGTCCTGTTGTAGACGCCCTTCAAATCGTCAGGGCAGGGGCCTAAAACAGACACTTCTTCAAGGACCAGAGAGTCGCGCACCTCATCCGGTTCGAGTTCTGCCGCAAAAGCCATTGCTTCTTCGGCATTGTCGGCAACAATATCAAAAGTGCTATAAAAACCAGGATTTGCGGCGCCATGTTGCTCAATCGGTTCAAACCAGACGCCTCTGAGCAACAGACGAAAATGTTGCGCAGTGGCGGATTCCATGTGATAGACCTGACGCAGCATCGCTAACGCATAAGAGAAATTTTTCACATAGCGCAAAGCCTGAATAAAGCAGTGCCTGGCTCCATCAATATCGTTGTTGCCTCTGCCTACAGCAATTCCCAATTCTGTGATAATGCCAGCTAGCTCGATTGTGTATTGGGTGAACAGTTCTTCGGAACCAAGCAGGCGCTCGGCCAGATGTTTAGCCAGATCAGCGGCCTTATGGTACTGCTCAAGTCCATTCAAAAGTGCCACTCGCAAAGCCAGTGCAGGCCAGTGCAGATCGTCACTATCTACTTGATCGAGGGCATCCATGGCTTCTTGCGGCATATTACAGCGATGAAGCGCAATCGCTTTATTGAAGTAAATCTGCGATGAATCAACGCCCGGGCAGTCAAGTGCTTTCGTATAGGATTCATTGGCTGCTTGAAAGTCGCCTTGATCAGATTGCAAATTGCCCAGCTGCTGCCACAAAAGCCATATTTGCGGTACCGCTCTGGTTCCTTCCTCCAAAACAGCAATCGCATCTTGCGGGCGATCTTCCATCTCATAGGCCCTGGCCAGCAGCTCATAGCCGCCCGAATACTTCATTTTGAGAAGTTTTTTGCCCAGTTTCTTGGCGTGACCTGGATCACCCTCGCCCAGGTATTCGTAGCCTTTTTGCATCAGCTCTCGGGCTACCTTCTCTGAATGCTCTGCATTATCGGCCATCGATTTAAAAATACCTTTGACTAGAATCCGTAGCTCTTTCTAAGAGTATCAATTCGTTCTTTGATCGTGCCGGATTTTGTTTTACCGTGTGTGTCCGTTTCCAATTTTTCCAGCCGCTTCATTATAGGAAGAGAGTCTTGCTTGCGACCATAGATTTTCTGTTCGATCTGTCCCAGGCTGTCTTCGATATTTTCCCCTTGCGAACCGCCAGCGGTGGCAGAACTTCCGGCAGCCGATGTATTCGCTTGCGTGCTCGCCGGTGCCGTCGTAAACTTGCCGGCTCCGTTTTCGGAATAATTTGCTCCGCTATAACCGCCCGAAGGAGTAGAACCAGTACCAGTTTGACTGGCGGCGCCTCCGCTTGAGCCCCCGGCCTGAGGCGAAACTCCTGTTGAGTAGGCATTTGCTCCGCTGCCATTGGTGTATGAGCTGACTCCGCTTGACGAATCATTGCCGCCACCACTAGTAGTAGCAGCAGCGTTGCCGGACTTAATGATCACGGCTGCCCCCGAGCCGCTATCGGCAGAGCCCCCGCCGCTGCTTCCACCCAGCAAGGTGGCGCCGCTGGCAGTCGCTCCCTCCGGTGCATTTGACGAGCCTGTATCCGCCCCGCCGGCTTGAGAGGAGCCGGAATTAGAAGTGGCTGCGCTGCCTGTTTGTGATCCCCCGCCCGATTTGAGGCCGGGTGTCAGAATGATCACCTGCGAAGGTGGAAAATCTGAATTAGCCTTGGCAGGCGGCGGCTTCTTTTCGCCCTCCTCGCTCACTCCTTGTCGACTTAGTGTGATCCTCAATACTTGCAGATTGGTCCTGGCATTGCGGTCGGAAGGGTTCAACTTGAGTGCCTGCTCCCATTCCTCACGAGCTTCTTTATATTTGCGTTTCTGAAACCAGTAGATGCCCCAGTTGTTATGAGTAAGAACGATATTGTCCTTAGCAGTTCGATTGTTCGGGTCACACAGAAGACATTCTGTATAGGCGTCCAGCGCCTGCTGAAACTCCAGTCGGGTTAAATGAACATTGCCCTTCTGGAGAAATTCGCGTGCCTTCATCGCGTCGAGCGGGTCAGCAAAGGCAGGTGGGGCGGTGAATCCCAGGCTTGAAAGAACTGCTATGCAGGCTAAAGACTGAAAACCAGAGAGCAAAGATAAAGTTATGCAAAGTATTGCCCGGCACGGGAACTCAGCGCTTGGCAACACGGTCGTACCCGGCACGCTCAGGAATGAATTTTTAGGTTCTTTAGGTTCTTTATTGAACACTTACTTACAGTCCGAAGGTCTTTAGCTTGATATCGAAGGTCTTTAGCTGATATCCGAAGAGTCTTTATAAAAGTCTTCAGGAAGAGCCTCTAGAAAGGATCGCATTCTTTCCTCAGCCGCTTGGCATCCAAATGTTACAGGCGATTCTCCAGAGATGCCCAATTGATGAGCTTGACATGTACGAACATTGTAGCGAATTCTTAAACGATTTAAAGAATGGTTTCCATTTCAAAACTCCGCCCCTATACTCCAAACAGGTGACCGCTCATGGGAGCAATATTTGTGTCCAATCCAAGTACTAAAGCAGTGACAACAGCTGTGGCAATCATTTGCAGCATAGCACTGCCGGCGCTGGCAAATTCAGGGCCAGTCTGCCAGGACAAGCTCGCCATGAATACCGGCGCATCATCGACAGCGGTGACTAATTATCAAGATGCCGAGATCAAGCAAGCAGTCGATACGATTAAAGCCGTTGAGAAGCAAGCGGGCACAGAGATCAAGACAAAGAAACTGCTAAGGCACAATTACAAATCTACTGGTAACATCCTGATTTTGGGCGGCGCCGAAGCGTTTCCCATGTAATCAAGACTGACCAGCAGGCTTTTTCGTTGACCAATTCAGAGCCAGCTCCTTTGCCGAGCTACGATCACGGCCCTTCAAGCCAGAGGCTTATTGGCGCCACCTTGGGCGACTATTTTCTTGAGATCTCTTCTCGTCGTGCCGATGCCGACGCACTCATAGACTCAGCAAGAAACAAGCGCTACACCTACAAACAACTGCAAGAAACTGTCGACCTGACTGCGCGCGGACTTCTGTCCATGGGCATCGAGAAGGGCGATCGCGTTGGCATCTGGTCGACAAATAATGCCGAGTGGCTGATTTCAATGCTTGCCGTCTGGTCGGTGGGCGGCATACTGGTCAATATCAATCCTTCTTATAAGACTCAAGAAGTCGAATACGCCCTCAAACAAGCCGGAGTAAAGCTTCTGATTACGGTGCCCTCTCACCGCCACTGCGATTATTTGAAGATGCTCAGGCAGATTGCTCATCAGGTTTTTGCACCAGAAACAAAAAATGAGCTTTCCGACACACCAGACCTAGAGTCCATTTTTGTAATCGGCAGCTCGGATGCTGAAAAGGATGAACTGGTCGGCAATGTGAAAGCATTCGAGTCACTAATGGATTTGGGTGCCAAGATACCGCAATTCAAATTGAAAGAGAGAATGCAGCACCTGCAATTCGATGAACCAATCAACATCCAGTACACATCAGGAACAACTGGCTTCCCGAAAGGCGTCACCTTAAGCCACCATAATTTGCTCAATAATGCCTGGTTCGCAGCTCAAGCCATGGGACTGAACGAATCCACTCGCTTCTGCGTGCCCATGCCTTTCTATCATTGCGGCGGCATGGTCAGCTCGGCGACAGCCACGTTTTCAGTCGGCGGCGCCGTCATTATTCCCTGCCCCTTCTACGACGAGAAAAGTGTTTTGCAGGCACTGGCGACAGAGAAATGTACCCATGTCTCCGGTGTGCCGACCATGTTCATTGGAGAGCTCGAGCATCCGGAATTCGCATCATATGACCTCTCCAGCTTGCGCGGCGGCTTCATGGCAGGCGCCCCCTGTCCTGTGCAATTGATGCGCAAAGTGGCAGACAAAATGCACATGAATGAAGTGGTCATTCTCTACGGACTGACTGAAGCATCACCTCTGATTACGGCTACAACCGTGAACGACTCACTGGAATTGAGGGCCACGACTGTTGGCAAGATCATTGCCGGCCTCGAGATCAAATTGATTGACACTATATCCGGTGAAGTCGTCCCGCGTGGCGTGCAGGGTGAACTTTGTTCGCGCGGGCATGGAGTGATGCTCGGTTATTGGAATAACCCAAAGGCCACAGCCGATTGTATAGACAGCGCACGCTGGCTGCATTCGGGCGACCTGGCAGTAATGAACGAGGCTGGCTATATCAATATAACCGGGCGCAAAAAAGACATGATCATCAGGGGTGGCGAAAACATTTACCCGCGAGAGATTGAAGAGGTTATGCATGCCCATCCGGAGGTAGTGCAGGCGCAAGTATTCGGCATTCCGGATGCTCATCTCGGTGAAGAAGTGGCCATGTGGGTAATGCTCAAGCCTGACTCTATAGCCCAGGCAGAGGCAATTTCAGTATGGCTGAAGGAGAAGGTAGCCTATTTTAAGGTCCCTCGCCACATTCGCATGGTCAAAGAATTTCCAATGACTGTAACCGGCAAGATTCAAAAATTCGTCATGCGAGAAAAAATGATCGAAGAATTGGGACTGAAAGATGCAGCCGAGATTCAAACTGCATAAGGTCTGATTCAATTAAAAATCAATGCCCAGGCTCACTTTAGAGAGTCAGCTCGTTAAACTCGAATTCAATTTGTCGAGAGAATCTTTCACTTTCTTGTACTGTTCCGGTTCGCTGTCTTGAAATATTTCTCTGACATCGAGCGCGACCTGAAGCGGCCAGACCGCTTCTTTACGCTTATTGAGCTGAATGAGCACCTGTCCGAATGATTCAGCCAACTGAGCAATTTCTGGATCGGCAATTCCCATTGTCGACATGTACATTTCCAGTGACTGGCGGTAGAGTTCTGCCGCCCGTTCGAGATGATTCAAAGATCTGTTCAAGTCACCCAATCGCTTCAAGTTCTTAGCGACAAGCGGATGATTCGGCCAGACAACCTTTGCTTCTCTAACCAGGGCAAAGCGAAACAGCGCTTCAGCATCGTCTAGTTTCCCCTGGCGCAATTGCAAAAGCACAAATTTGAGAATCTCTTCGTTTGCTTCTTCAGCAGCTTCTTTATATTCAAAATTCTCCTGCATATTTGTAGTGACTTGATTGATCAATTTTTCGCCTTTGCCTTTTTGTCCTGTGCGAAAAGCAATCAATGCCTGAGCGAGCGCACAAAGAGTGACGGTCGCATGCGTTTGGCCTAGCCTAGCGGCATAGATCTTGCTGCTGGCGCCGATCAATTCCGCCGCTTCGTCATAACGATTCATCGCGTAGTAAAGGCCGGCCAGATAATTTCTGTAAATACAGGTTTCTACGGAATTTTCACCGGAGAGCTTGATCGTCAATTCTAAAGCACGCCGGTAATGCATATCTGCAGCAGGAAAGTTACTCTGCAAACGATGCATCAGTCCAAGCGCATGCACACAACCAATCAGTTCGTAAGAATCGGACTGTCCGGCCGCGATTCTGAGACTTAAGGCACGCTCGTAAGCCTCCTCGGCATCCGAAAATCGATTCAGTGCATGATAGGCATAACCGAGCTTTTCCAGGGTCGGAGCCAGCTCTGTATCGTGCGTACCGGACTGCTCTTCCTTTTGCTTGAGGCTGGATTCTTCAGCAATGACAATGTCGAGAAACTTCATTGGCAGCCTCAATTTGGAGGAAATAAATTGAGCAAAGTGGCCAGATTGTCATCAATTGTCTTCATCGTTTTGTTTGACACTCTGCCGATTCTTTTGATCAATCGATCGCGGTCGACACATTGGATGCGTTCACAAAGAACATAGCTGGATTTGTTGCTGCCGCTTTCCGGCGGCGACACGGCAACATGGCAAGGAATTTTGTGATCCCGTGTGGTCATCGGTAAAACAACAACAAGGTCGGCAGGACCATTGTTGAATGTGTTGGTGGAGACGATCGTTACCAGCCTTGCCCGGGTTGTTACCTCGGCCAGACTTTCATCCAGGCTGGCCAGCCAGACATCGCCGCGATTAAAATTCAGGTCTTCCATGAAGTGGGCTCCAAGAAACCGAACCACTTTGGCTTAGGTATCATCACAATTCAAATCGTCTGTGGCGGCAACCCATGCTTTGCGCTCCTTGGAGTCGGTGCCCAAAGACCCCTGGTCCGAATTAAGGCGATCATAACCTTCATTGACCTGTTTCAAGAACCGTTCGCGTCTGTACAATTCGATGGCCTTGTGCAAAATTCTTGGCATCGATTCGCCTTCCTTATTGGCAAGTTCTTGCAGCAAGGTTTTATCGGCCGGATTGATTCTAACCAGGGCGCCAGTGTCGGGCTTTTCGCCCTCTTTCTGGCTATTAGATTTCTTAGCCGGCATATTTAATCCGTATACACTGTAAATTATGACGTATACGTCTAAGTGTACTTACGGGTATAGAACATGGCAAGACGGAATCCGAATTTATCAAAGTCCAGATTGGAATTGCGGGCTTTGTGTCGTGGAATAGTAGCTATACTGTCAAGCAAGTACAACCCGGGCTGCCATTAAGTAATGACCGAAAAGACATCAAGCGAAAATACCGAAAACACTGCTGCTCCAGGTTCCGAGCCAAAATCTGAAGGGGCTGAGAGCAGGGTTTCAGAGCCAACGGCTGAAGCGGTGCCTGCGCCAGCGTCTGCATCCGAGCCTGAATCTAAAGCGCAGGAGCCTTCTCAGTCAGCGCCCGAAACCAAACCTGAAGCCGGCTCTCCGGCACCAGTGCCTCGACCTCGCGAAGACAGAGGCAGCAAGCTCGATTGGCCCTTAATTCGTAAGTTTGAGTCTTTGATTTTCGCCAGTATGGTCTTTGCCATTCCGTTTTTTGCTTTCAGAGTGGTCGATTTGACCTCCACACAGCTGGCGGTGCGCCAAACTGGTGTCGATCTGGTCAAAGATCTGGTCCGCGCTAAGGACATCTCAAAAGAATACGGACTGAGCATAACGGTCTGCGGACGCCCGGCTACCGAAAGCGAGGGCACTGCCTATTTGATTCAGAACGGAAATCGGACCATTGAAGAAGTTCTCCTGCCCAAAGGCGTCAATGTGCTGGGCTCTGTCACCTTTGATGAAACCGGCACTCCGACCATGCCGGGAGCCAATTTCACCATCAGCAAAGGCTGGAAATCCAGTCATATCAGCCTTACGCGCGAAGGGATCGCGACCATGGAGTAAGGTCTGGCCGGGGTACTTTGATTCAGTCCACTCAATTGCCAATTTTTTCAACGATGCCCGCCCAGAAACGGGATCTTAAGCGCCAGCACGGGAATAACTAAACTGTGCCGTGCAATTAGCCTTTGATGGGGATTGGGACATGGCCGGACTGAAAAGCAGTTGTTCTTCTTTGGAACGTAAAGCAGCAAGAGCCCGCACCGCCAGTGGTGCTTACCTGTTGGAATTGCTCGTGGCCATGTTTGTAAGCGGAATGATGGCGCTTGCACTGACTACCAGTCTTACACAAGGGATGACGAGCAGCCGTGGTTCGCAAAGCCAAGTCTTAGCAACATGGCTGGCCCACCAAGCTATGGATCGAATCAGAATGAGTGCCGATCAGGCCAACACTAATCATGCCTTCTCAACACAAAGCCGTATTTTCGATGTTCCGTCACAGTCGAAGCTCGATTTCAAGCTGACTTCAAACGACACCATTACCGTGCAACCCTATGATTTTCTGCAAAGACCTTTGATGTTCGACTTTAACACTCTCAAGTGGGCAAGCGAAGACTCGGCTGAGACCATTCCAAAGAACTTCCATGGCAGTGTGCAAGCCTATGTTGAGGATCGAGCCGACTCAGGCAAAAATGTTCAAATTACCGTCAGCTGGAATGACTCAAG